>JAYTDE010000713.1:0-1819 GCA_043736195.1 Burkholderiales bacterium
CATCGGCGGGGTCAGCACCAGATCACCCGGCTCCATCGCGCAGCGGCGGCCATTGACAATCGTGTAGGCACCCTCGGCGCGGGTGGAAAAGCGGATCGCTGAAGCCGTGTGGCGATGCGGCACCGCATGGTCGCCGGGATTGAGCACGGTAAACGCGGCCAGCAGGTTGCTGGTGGTTTGCGTCGCGCCATTAAACGCCGGGTGGGCCATGATGATGGCGCGCCGCTCGACATCCTCGATCGGCACTTCGGTGGCGGCACGGGCGATGAAGGGTTCGAAATCACGCCAACGCCACAGCGCGGCGGTATCGAGGGCCGCCGGCGCTATTGGCGTGATGCGCTTGTAGCGATCCCACAGCGGGTGGTAGCGCGACGCTTCGAGCGCGGCGATCAGGGCGGCGTCGGGGCGTGCTTGTGAATTGGCTACAGCATTCATTGAATTGCTCCTACTGGGGCGCCGGCAATGGAATCATTTGTCACGCTTTGCAGTGCGCCTGCGACGCCGAATGTGCGCCGTTTCAGGCGCGCTGCCACCGAGCGCTGCGAGTCTCTTGCCGACCTGAACGCGAACGAATACCTTGATAGCCTCGCGAAAAAGATCGCCGCTTGCCATCGCCGGGTCGGCCACATCCAGCGCCGTCTGATAAAGGTCATCGTCGATGGTGACGGTAGTTCGCATCTCATTCCCTGTCATCAATCTTCAAGTATTTTCGCATCGAACCTTCTTACTTTCGATGCCCCTTGCGTCGTGCGATGCGCCAGTTCCAGGAATCAGCCAAGCATTCCGACAGCTTGGCGCAACCTGGCGCTTCGATAGGTCAACAGATGCCATCGCGCGGCGGAGCTCTTGCCCCGGATTGCTCCGACGCAACTGCATCCAGTCTCGCCCGAGCGAGATCAACCCCGCTTGTCGGCAAATCGCGGCGCCTTGATTGACGCCTCGAACTCGCGCGCCAGCGTGCCCGGCGGCAGCAGATCCACCTCGGGCGTCAATTCGAACCGCTGCTTGACCGCTTCGCGCAAGCCCAGCGCCGCCGCCGCGCCATCGACTTCACGCCGGGTTTCGATCGACACCTTGAACATATCCAGGCCCTCCGGTGTTGCATGTAGTTCGGCCTTGAAATCGTTGATCTTGGGGTCGCTGAAGATGAAATCCTCGAATTCGGCGTGGTTGATGTTGATGCCGCGCACCTTGAAAAATCCCAAGGTTCGGTGCGCATGCTTGACAAGCGGGAACACTGAAAACGGATTGCCTGCATCCGGCACCGCGGCACGCATGGTCACCAGATCGCCCGAATTCCAGCGCAGGAAAGGCGTGACGTTGTTGGTGAACATCGGCGTGACCACCAGCACGCCGACTTGGCCGTCCGCCACCGGTTGGTAGGTGGCGGGGTCAAGCACCTCGATGAAGAACAAGTCGCTCCATACTCGGAAACCGAGCCCGGGGCCATCCATGTCTTCACAACCCATCATGCCGGCCTCGGTCATGCCGAAGGTGTCGCGCACGCGCGCGCCCCAGGCGCGTTCCAGCTTGGCGCGCTTGGCATCCGACAGCGGTTCGGCGGAGCACATGATGGTCGTCACGCTGTTGCCGGCCAGGCTCACACCCTGCGCGTCGGCAAGGTTGGCCAGGTGCAGGCCGTAGCTGGACATGCCCATCCAAAGTGTCGGCCGCAGGCGGTCGATCAGTTCCAGTTGCAGGCCGGAAGGTGTGGTGGTGCCGGCACCGGCCCAGTTGACGGAGAGGCCCCAGCTCTCGGCACTGCGCGAGAGCATCTGGCCGACTGGATGAATTCCCAACGGAAACGAGCAATGCGCAC
>JAYTDE010000714.1:0-1841 GCA_043736195.1 Burkholderiales bacterium
CCGGCTGATCGGCAGGGCTGGCGGTGCGTACATCGATACTGCCAAGGACAGCGTCGGCGATTGTGGCTGCCCGAAGTTCATTGAGCAATCGAATTTCGTCCCGCGTATGGGCGATGAGCTCGTCTATACGCGGTAGCTCAACTTGAAGAAAATCAACGATCGCCGCCTGCTCATCCAGCGGAGGAATTGGGAGTGGTTCACCGAAGAACTTGTCTGTCCGCAATGCAAGCGTGCCGTGCGCCGATTGCTCGGTGAGAGAAAGGACTACAGGCTTTACACCTCTCAGCAGCCAAGGCAGGTATTCGGGCAGTACGTGGGTAGCCGCTGGTGGGCGTCAACATCTTGTCAAGGTCGTAGCCGCCGCCCTTGATCTTGGCGTACTTCGCCAAGACTTTTTCGCGACTGGGCGCCAGCACGCAGTCCAGCCGCCGCAGGATGGTGAACGGGAGGATGACCTTGCGGTACTCGTTCTCCTTGAAGGCGCCGCGTAGCAGCTCGGCATTTTTCCAGATCAGGTCGGCAAGTTTGACCATGGGGCGTTCGAACTCTCGGGAAAATCGCTTTGGGCGAAGGTCTGCGCTACTTCAGCGACTTGAATTCTGAAGTAGCGCGTCGATGCCGCTCGGCACCACGCCGCGCGCCAGCATGCGTTTGAAAGTCTCATATACGTCGGTCTTCGAACCGGCTTTGCGCAGGCTGTCTTCGTCATTGAACCAGACATACACGATGGCTTTTGTCGGGCTCGAGGTGTAACGGAAGAAAAGCCGGCAGCGCTCCGACATGCCTTTCTTGACCCGGCGCCAATGGGTGTTGGCGGGCCCAAGCGCTTTGCCGAGCAGGAAATCCGCTGCGTCCGGTTTCGCGGGTATGAGCTGCTTTACGGCGCGGTAAACCGATGCCAGCAGACGGGTCTTCGGGTGCGTCTTGTATCCAGCCGGATCATCCGCCGCCAGCTTCTTTACCACTGTTTCGAGCTCATCAAGCGCTGCCTTGAAGGCCCGGTGGTAGTAAAGCTGCCAAGCATTCGCGATCATCTGGCCGGCCTTAGCTCACATCCACGCCTTCAACCAGCTTGCCGATGCGGCGCAACTGATCTGCATCGGCGGCAACGATATCTTCGGGATGCTCGCTCATCTGCTTTTCCAGGAACTGGAGGAAGCTTGCGACCAGCGGATCGCCTTCGTCATCTTTTGCCCTGCGGCGCGGAGCCGATTTGGCCGACAGGAGTACCGCGCCGTCGGCCACCACGGTCAGCTGCACCTTGCCGTTGAACTCGGGATGGGCATTGAAGAACCCGGCGGGCAGGCGCATGCCGCGCGAGTTCCCGACCTGGACTACCGTGCCTTCGTACTGTTCATGTCGCTTCGTCGCACTCATGCTTGATCTCCGCCACGCGTGACTACGCATGTGATTACATTATTCTACGCCCGTACGGCAACTGCGCATTTTCTTGAGCCGCCGTTGGTCGTAGCCGCGCAGGCGGAAACCCACCGCAGGCGGAAATTCGCTGCGCGCATACGCGGGTATGTCAGGTGACCGGGTTTGCGGCGGCGCCTGCCGCAATGGGCGCTTGGCCTCACGCCAGCGCCATGGCTCGCAAGACTTCCGCCGTGTGCGCATCGGCCGGGAAAAACGATTCGATGGCGATTTCGGAAAGCGTTACATCGATCGGCGTGCCGAACACGGTGATGGTGGAAATGAATGAAAGCACCCCGGCCGGCGAATCCAACCGCAACGGCACCACCATGGCAGTGCCGGCGTGTTCGATGGGTTTGGCAAGGCGCGCGTGTTGCGGCACCGCGTAGGCCTTGAGTTCCTGCAACAGGTCGGCCAAGCCTGCG
>JAYTDE010000715.1:0-8125 GCA_043736195.1 Burkholderiales bacterium
GTGCCGAAAAAGCACGAAAGCGTGGTGAAGCGCAGCACGCCGAATCCCGGAAAACTGCCAAGCATCAAGGTATAGCTGATCCAGCACAGAACCCCCGACAGCACCAGCAGATCGCCCACCAGCTTGGCCTCGCCGGGCTTGATGCCATGACCAATGACCACCAGCATGACGCCGGCGAGCGCCACAGCGATGGCGGCGACGGTGAAATCGGGCGGGCGCCGCCCGTACAGGCGCCACTGCAGCATGGCCATCAGCGATGGCTGCAAGGCGATGATGATGACCGCATGTTCCGGCAGCGTGTACAGAAGGCCGACGAACACCAGCAGGGGCGAACCGGCCATGCCGAGCACGCCGGCCAGCACCAGACGCATCGGCCGCGGGCCGCACGAGAATGCGGCGGGGCCCTCGCGCAGTGCCAGGATGATCACCAGCACCAGGCTTGCCAGCGCATAGCGAATCGCCGTCAGCGTGTAGGGGTCGAGCGCCACATAGGCGGCCTTGGCCACCGGCAGTTGCGCACCCCACATCATGATCGCTGCAAACGCCGCGGCAACACCCATGCCGAACTGCCGCGGGCGGCTCATCGGATCCCGGCCCCGGATTTGAAAAAAAACAGGCCCGCGCGAAGGCGGGCCTGGCGATCATGCATGCGCACAATCAAGTGCTGCCGTCTTCGAGAAAGCTCTTCAGGCGCTCGGACCGCGAAGGATGCCTGAGCTTGCGCAAGGCCTTGGCCTCGATCTGGCGAATCCGCTCGCGGGTGACATCGAACTGCTTGCCCACTTCCTCCAGCGTATGGTCGGTCGACATCTCGATGCCGAAGCGCATGCGCAACACCTTGGCCTCGCGCGGTGTGAGCGTATCGAGAATATCCTTGGTGACGTCGCGCAGGCTCTCGTACATCGCAGCCTCGGCCGGCGCTAAGGTATTGCCATCCTCGATGAAATCGCCCAGATGCGAATCGTCGTCGTCGCCGATCGGCGTTTCCATCGAGATCGGTTCCTTGCTGATCTTGAGGATCTTGCGAATCTTGTCTTCCGGCATTTCCATCTTGACTGCGAGAGTCGCCGGATCGGGCTCGATACCGGTTTCCTGCAGAATCTGGCGCGAGATCCGGTTCATCTTGTTGATGGTCTCGATCATGTGCACCGGGATGCGGATGGTGCGGGCCTGATCGGCGATCGAGCGCGTGATCGCCTGGCGGATCCACCAGGTGGCGTAGGTCGAGAACTTGTAGCCGCGCCGGTATTCGAACTTGTCGACTGCCTTCATCAGACCGATGTTGCCCTCCTGGATCAGATCCAGAAACTGCAGACCACGGTTGGTGTATTTCTTGGCGATCGAAATCACCAGCCGCAGGTTGGCCTCGGTCATCTCGCGCTTGGCGCGGCGTGCCTTGGCCTCGCCGGTCGACATCTGCTTGTTGATCTCTTTCAGATCCTTGAGCGGAATACCCAGCGTGTTCTGCAAATCAATCAACTTCTGCTGGCGCTCCTGCACCGCCGGCACGAAGCGCGTCAGCGTTGCGCTGTACGGACGTTCGGCATCGACCTCGCGCTGCACCCAGCGCTGGTTGGTCTCGTTGCCGGGAAACTCCTTGATGAAATGCGTCCGCGGCATGCCGGACTTGATCACGCACAGCTCCTGGATGCCGCGCTCATGCTGTCGCACGCGATCGACCTGGCCACGCAGCAGATCGCACAGGCGTTCGACAATGCGCGCGGTGAAGCGTACCGAGAGCAGCTCGTCGGAAATGGCGTTCTGGGTATCGATGTAGGGCTTGGTCTTGTAGCCCTTCTTGGCGACGATACCCTTGAGCTTGTCGTGCAAGTGAAAAATGCGCGAAAAGATTTCCAGCGCCTTCTGCTTCAGTTCGGCCATCAGCGCCGCGTTGGCCGCGCTGGCGGCTTCACCGTCGTCGTCTTCCACTTCTTCGGCGGATTCGGATTCCGCCTCTTCTTCGGCTTCGGCGGCAGCCATCGCGGCCAGCGCCTCTTCGCTCACATTGGGGTCGATCAGGCCGTCGACCAGTTCGTCGATGCGCATCTCGTCGCGCGAAATCTTGCCGGCCATCGCGAGGATTTCCTCGATCGTGGTCGGGCAGGCGGCGATCGCCTGGATCATGTGCTTCAAGCCGTCTTCGATGCGCTTGGCGATCTCGATCTCGCCTTCGCGCGTGAGCAGCTCGACCGAACCCATTTCGCGCATGTACATGCGCACCGGGTCGGTGGTGCGGCCAAACTCGGAATCCAGCGACGAGGCGGCGGCTTCGGCCTGCTCTTCGACATCGTCGTCATTGGCCGCGGTCGGCGCGTTCTCGTTGAGCAGCAGCGTCTCGGCGTCGGGCGCCTTGTCGTAGACCGCGATACCCATGTCGGTGAAGGTGGTGATGATCGCTTCGATCTGCTCGGCATCGACGATGTCGTCCGGCAGATGGTCATTGATCTCCGCATAGGTCAGGAACGAACGCTCCTTGCCCAGTTTGATGAGTGCCTTGAGCTTGTTGCGGCGTGCCTCAACGTCTTCGGCGGTCGGCGCCTTCTGCAGCAGCAACATTTCGATCCGCTCGCGGTTCCTGCGTTCGGCACGCGCGGTCTTCTTGGATGCCTTTGCAGCCTTGGCAAGCGCTTCGGCGTCAAGCGGCGGAACGGCGGCCGGCGGCGGTGTTTGCGCCGCCGCCTTGGATTGCTTTGCGGATACGGGAGCGATGGTCGATCCTTTTTTCGCGGGCGCCACAGGTTTGGCCGCGCCTGCAGGTACGGGCAGCTTGCCGACCCTGGCCGGCTTGAGCACCTCGACGGGCCTGGCGGCCTTGACCGGCTTGACGTTCTTGGCAGGCTTCACCGCCTTAGCCGGCTTTATCGGAGATTTCGCCTGCGTCTTGGCAGGCTTTTTCGCTACGGGTGCCAATTTGGCCTTGGGCTTGCTGGCTGCATTGGGCGCGCTTTTAGCGAGCGACTTTTTCGTGGACTGCGCGGCTTTGGTCATCTGTTTGGCGCGCGAAGGCGCTTTTTTGATTGCGGCTTTTGTGACTGGTTTCTTGGCCATCGATGCCTCGACAAAGGTTGAAGCGGCTCAAACCGGAGGTGCATGTCGGGGAAGACACAAAAACTGCTTCCAGACAGTGCTTGGCGAAACGAGTAAAGCCCTGAATGATAGCATTATTCGAAGCTAAAACTCTCCGTCAGGCAGCTGCCGGAAGCGCCCTGGTGTCACTTTCCTCCGCCAGCAGAGCCGCGAATTCGGCACGTGCGGAAGGATCCTCGTCCATCCTGGCGATCAGCTCCTCCTTGCGGCGACCGCGCCATTGGGCCAGCAGGGTTTGCAGAGCATGGCCAAATTCGGCGTGCACTATCGCCGAATCCTTGTCGAACTCCAGTTCCTCGACCAACGCACGGCGTAGCAGCGGCTCCACCGGCGTTCCGGCGAAGGCCTCGGCCAGCGCCGCGACCTTCGGCAGCACCGGAGCGGCGCAAATCGCGTCGATCACATCGAGCACCGGTGAATCCGGCGGAATCGCATAACGGTGATCCGCGACCGCAGGCAACAGGGCCAGGCTGCCGTCGCGCACCAGGAGGCGCAGCAGATGCTCGTCCAGTGGCGTGATGGCCGCGCGCGCGGCACGCCTGGGCGCGCCGCGCAGCACCGACGCCTGGGCCTTGAGCTCGCACAAGCGCTCGACCTCGGAGGCTGTCATGTCGACAATCCCGGCGATCGCCTTCACCAATCCCAGGCGCAGCCCGGGCGCGGTTACCCGCTGCAAATGCGGCTTGGCCGCGCTCACCAGACCGGCGCGCCCCTCGGCGGTGTCCAGATCGACTTCGAGCTTGAGATGATCGAGCAAAAATCGCGACATCGGCATCGCGCCGCTTTCGAGCTCGGCAAATGCATCGCGGCCGAACTCGCGGATGTAGGAATCCGGATCGTGTTCGGCGGGCAGGAAAAGAAACGAAAAGACCCGGTCGTCGGAGGTCAGAGCCAGACTGTTTTCGAGTGCCCGCCAGGCGGCACGACGGCCGGCACTGTCGCCATCGAAACAGAAAATGACATGCGCGGTCTGGCGCGCCAGCTTTTGCACGTGCGCCGGCGTACAGGCGGTACCGAGCGTCGCCACCGCGTATGCCACGCCGTGCTGCGCCAGCGCCACCACATCCATATAGCCTTCGACCACCAGCGCGCGCCCCGCTTCGCGAATCGCCTGGCGCGCCTCGTACAGGCCATACAACTCGCGCCCCTTTTCAAAGAGCGGCGTCTCCGGAGAGTTCAGGTACTTGGGCTCTCCCGCTCCGATCACCCGCCCGCCAAACCCCACCAGCTGGCCGCGGGTGTTGCGGATCGGAAAAGTCACCCGACCGCGAAAGCGGTCGTAGCGCCGCCCTTTTTCGCCATCAATCACCAGGCCGGTTTCGGCCAGCGGCTTGCCAAGGTAGTCGTCGCCAAAGACCGCCTCAAGTGCATTCCATTCGTCCGGCGCGTAACCAAGACCGAACTGCTTGGCGACCTGGCCGCTCAAACCGCGCCCCTTGAGGTAGTCGATGGCAACCGCCTCGGTCTTGAGCCGGTCGCGATAAAAGCGGTTTGCCTGGTCCAGCAATGCCACCAGCGTTGCCGCGTCGGGCCCGTCGCGCCGCAGGTTGTCGTCGCCGCCGCGCACCTCCGGCACAGCCAGCCCCACCGATTGCGCCAGGTCCTTGATCGCCTCGACGTAGGAAAGCCCGGTATGCTCCATCAGGAACCCGATTGCCGAGCCGTGCGCACCACAGCCGAAGCAATGGTAAAACTGCTTGGTCGGGCTGACCGTAAACGAAGGCGATTTCTCGTTGTGAAACGGGCACAGCCCCATCAGGTTGGCGCCGCCCTTCTTCAACTGGACGTGCTTGCCCACCACATCGACGATGTCGACGCGGTTGAGCAGGTCGGCGATGAAGGTTTGCGGAATCATGGGCGCTGGCGAAAAATCATTTTATGCCGAAATGCCGGAGGCTGGCCTGCGGTCAACGAGCAGCGCTTCACGCAGCGAAACCGGCTCACGCGGTGAACAAAAAGGCCCCGTCACGAGGGGCCTTTTTCCACTCCTTCCTCCCCGGCCGTTCTCAGGCCGGGTGACAACGGCCGCGCTCAGGCGAAGTTCTTGGCAACGAAATCCCAGTTGACCAGATTCCAGAACGCCTCGACATACTTGGGCCGCGCATTGCGGTAGTCAACGTAGTAGGCATGCTCCCAAACGTCACAGGTGAGCAATGGCTTGTCGGCACCGGTCAGCGGCGTGGCGGCATTCGAGGTTGAAGCCAGGTCGAGCGAGCCGTCGGCTTTTTTCACCAGCCAGCCCCAGCCGGAGCCGAACGTGCCAACCGAAGTCTTGGTGAATTCCTCCTTGAACTTGGCGAATGATCCCCATTTCTTGTTGATCGCATCGGCCAGGGCGCCGGTCGGCTCGCCGCCACCCTTGGGCGACAGGCCCATCCAGTAAAATGTGTGGTTCCAAACCTGCGCGGCGTTGTTGAACATGCCACCGGAAGATTTTTTGGTGATCTCTTCCAGCCCCATGTTCTCGAACTCGGTGCCCTTGATCAGGTTGTTGAGGTTGGTGATGTAGGTCTGGTGATGCTTGCCGTAGTGAAATTCCAGGGTTTCCTTGGAAATGTGCGGTGCCAGCGCGTCGAGCGCGTAGGGCAGTTCGGGCAGCTTGTGTTCCATCGTATTCTCCGTGGCAAAAAAGCGGGTTTGGTATTCAAAAACAGTTTCGGGTGATCCGGATTGAATTGTAGGGCAGGCCGGCGTGCTGCGGCAAACCTGCGCTCAGTAGGGCTTTTCCACACGTACCAGTGCGCCGCCGCGTGCCAGTGTGAGTTCGAGTCCGTCACCTTGGGCCAACGCCGCCGAATCGCGCACGGCGCGACCATCGTGCGCGCGCACGACCGCGTAGCCGCGCGCCAGAACCTTCATCGGGTCAAGATGCACCAGGGCGACCTGCGCGGCCGCCAGCCGCTGCGTGGCCGCCTGCAACTGCGCGCGCGCGCCACGCGCGTGACGCTGCGCCAAGCCGTTCAGGCGCACGCCATGCCCACCCAGGTCAGGGCCGCGCAGCCGCAATGTGGCCAGATCGAGACGCGCGCGCGATATGCGGTTCGTCTGCCCGAAAGTCGTTGCCAACCGCGCGCCGAGGTCGGCTAAGCGACGGCGCTGATCGGTCAGGCGCTGCCGCGGCGTCACCAGTTCACGTGCAGCCCAGTCGAGCCGCTGGCGCCCGCCGGCAATCGCTTGCTCGATCACGCGCGACAAGGCGCGTGCATGCCGCGTAAGGTCGGCCAGCATGGCCACACGCGACGGTGCCGCCAACTCGGCGGCTGCCGTCGGTGTCGGCGCACGCAGATCGGCGACGAAATCGGTGATGGTGAAGTCGGTCTCGTGGCCCACACCGGAGATCACCGGAATGTCACTGTCAGCGACGGCGCGCGCCACCACTTCTTCATTGAATGCCCACAGGTCATCGATGCTGCCGCCGCCACGACAAACGATCAACACCTGCGTTTCGGCGCGCCGGTTGGCCGTCGCCAACGCCGCGGCGATGCGCAATGCGGCGCCTTCGCCCTGTACCGGCGCGGGGTAGACGATTACCTCGATCATTGGCGCGCGGCGCCTGAGCGTGGCGAGCACATCGCGCAGCGCCGCCGCGCCGCTCGATGTAATGACGCCGATTGCGCGCGGCAGCACCGGCAACGCGCGCTTGCGTTGCGGATCGAACAGGCCCTCGCGCGACAGCTTTTCCTTCAACTTCAGGAAGGCCTCGAACAAGGCACCGGCACCGGCGCGCACCAATCCATCCACGTTCAGTTGGTAATCCCCACGCGCCTCGAACAGCGTCAGCGTGGCACGTATTTCCACCGCATCGCCGTCACGCGGCTGCCAGTCGAGAGCACCAGCCCGGTTTTTCCACATGGTGCAGCGCACCTGGGCGCCTGCGTCCTTGAGCACGAAATACAGGTGCCCTGACGCCGCTCGCGTGAAGTTCGACAACTCGCCACGCACGGTCACCAGCGGGTAACCGCGTTCGAGCAGAGCGCGCACACCGCGATTGAGCTCGGTCACGCTGAGGGCGTGAGCGCTCCCGGCTGCCTGACGCTCCAAGCCGTCCGGTCGACTCAACATGGCAGCCGGCGCAACGCCGCATTTTTAGGCAAAACGGAAAAATCCCTTACGCAGTAAGTGTGATGCGCTTTCCGCGCGCGGGTTTTCAACAGGGTTATCCACCGCCCTTGTGGACAACTCAGCGCCACTGCCGCGTACCGCTTTCCGCTAAACTGCGCGCTGCGCCGCATGCGTGACTCGTTCAAAGGCACGCAATCATGGAAACGAATCAAGGGGGATCATTCCGTGTGGGACATTTTGAAAGAGGCAGGATGGCCGATTTATCCCTTGCTGGTTGCGTCCGTCATCGCCGTCGCGCTGATTATCGAGCGCTTGATGGTGCTGCGCAAGTCGCGCATTATCCCGGCCCAACTGCTTGGCGAAGTCCTCACACTGTACAAGGGCCGCCAGATCACGCCTGAAATCATCGGCCGGATTGAAGCCAACTCTCCGCTCGGCCGGGTGTTGGCGGCGGGCCTGCGCAACGACAAGAGTTCCCGCTATGTGATGAAGGAAGCGATTGAAGAAGCCGGCAGTTTCGCCGCCCACGAACTGGGCCGTTTTCTCAACGGTCTGGGCACTATCGCCACCGCTGCCCCGCTGATGGGGCTGTTCGGCACGGTGGTTGGCATGATCGAGATCTTTGGCAGCCAGAGCCCTTCGGGCACCAACCCGCAGGCCTTGGCCCACGGCATTTCGGTGGCTCTTTACAACACCGGTTTCGGCATCCTGATCGCGGTTCCGGCACTGATTTTCTATCGCCATTTCCGTGCCCGCGTCGAACACTTTGTGGTTGAAATGGAGCAGGCGGCGATCAAATTGCTCGATATCGCCCACGGCGACCGCAAGGTCTGACGCCAGTGCCAAGAGTATCCCGACCATGAAATTCCGCGTGCGTGCGACGGAAGAACCCGAGATCAACTTCATCCCGTTGATCGACGTGCTGCTGGTGATCCTGATCTTTCTGATGATCACCACCACCTATTCCAAGTACACC
>JAYTDE010000716.1:0-8058 GCA_043736195.1 Burkholderiales bacterium
AGCCTGCCGCCGGCCGAGCGCGGTGTGGCGATCGATGAGCCACGCTTCTATGCCTATCGCAAGGAGACCAGCGGCGCGCTCACCGAGCAGGTCGGCCTGTTTTTCGAGGATTGCCAGGGTGGCGACACCTTCGTGCACTGGCCGCGCCGCACCGTGCTGCGCGACGAAGGCATGCAGCACGCCTGGCGCTCACTGGAGCTCACGCCGCAACACCACGACCTCGACTGGATCGCTCGCCACCATGGCGGCGTGTATCGCTTCACCGAACCGTGGATCATCGGCGTGGTCACCGCGATGACCACCCGCACCTTCGGCCGTGTGGTAGCCAATCTGGGCTGGACCGATGTCGAATTTGGCGCTGTGGTGCATGAGGGCGACACGCTCGAATCGTCCTCCACCATTCTGGAAAAGCGCGAATCCAAGTCACGCCCGAATGAAGGCATTCTCACTGTCGACACCCTGGGCCACAACCAGAAGGGCGAGCAGGTGCTGTCGTACCGGCGCAGGCTGTTGGTGTACAAGCGCGACGCGCAAACGCCGTACGCGGCGGCGGGGTACTGAACTCGTAGTCCGCGGTATCGCAGCGGCCGCGGACGGCTTACGTCCGCTTTCGTTCTGCGGGCAAGATGCTTGATGCGTGGCACTGTCTCGCCCGGATGTTGATGAATTGTGATCCATGGATTACAATTCGTCATGCTTGAAATTGTCCAGAGTGAAACCTTCCAGCGCTGGTTTGCGCGTTTGAAGGATCATCAGGCAAGAGCGCTGATCGATGCCAGGATCCGGCGGGTATCGCTGGGCAACCCGGGTGACATCCGCCCGGTGCGCGGTGCGGTTTCGGAATTGCGCATCGATCACGGCCCGGGCTATCGGATCTACACAACCAGTCGCGGCAACACCGTCGTGGTGCTGCTTGCAGGCGGCACTAAGCGTACGCAGGACGCCGACATCAAGCTGGCGCTTTCGATTGCAGACCAATGGAGGGCTTGAAGCATGGCTGAGAAATTCTTCCCCTGGGATGTCGCGGATCATCTTGTATCCGACATCGATGCCGCTGCCTACCTGGATGCCTGCATCATTGGCGATCCTGGCGACGGTAGTCTGGTGCGCGCCGCGCTTAACGACATCGCGCGGGCGCGCGGCATGTCGCAACTGGCACGCGATACGGGGATCAGTCGCGAAGGCCTTTACAAGGCGCTTTCCAGCAATGGCAATCCGGAATTCGCCACCGTGCTCAAGGTGGCGCGGGCCTTGGGCGTTCGGCTGCAAGCGGTACCGGCCGTGTAGCTTCGCGACGGTTATTGCCGGCGGGGGCTATTCAGCCTTGATATTGGCATCCTTCACAACCTTCTGCCACCGCATCGATTCTGCGCGAATGATCGCCGCCAGTTCCTCAGGCCGGTTGCCAACCGCCTCGGCACCGAGCGCTGCCAGCTTCTCGCGCACGTCGGCCAGGCGCAGGATGCGCGCGGACTCCGCCTGAAGTTTCGCGATTACCTCGATCGGCGTGCCGGCCGGCGCCATCAGCGCATACCATGACACCGCCTCGAAACCGGGCAGGTTTTGCTCGGCCACCGTGGGCAGGGCCGGCAGCACCGCCGAGCGCTTCAGGCTGGCCACCCCGAGAGCGCGCAGCTTGCCGGCGCGGATGTGCGGCAGGGCCGAAGACATCTGGCTGAACATCATGCTGATCTGGCCGCCCAGCAGATCATTCAAGGCCGGGCCGGTGCCCTTGTAGGCGATGTGGATCATGTCAGTGCCGGTGAGTCCCTTGAGGAACTCGCCGGCAACATGCGCCTGGCTGCCGGAACCCGGCGAGGCAAACGACAGGCTGCCCGGTTTGCTGCGCGCCAGCGCCACCAGCTCCCGCACGCTGTTGGCCGCTATGCCGGGGTTGACCACCAGCACGTTTTCCACCGTGGCCAACTGGGTCACCGGCGCCAGGTCGCGCAGCACATCGTAGGGCAGCGGTCCCAGGTGCGGGTTGACCGTCAAGTTGCCGGTGGGGGCGAGCAGCAGTGTGTAGCCGTCGGGCGCGGCCTTGGCACCGAGATCCATGCCGAGGTTGCCGCCGGCGCCGGGCTTGTTGTCGGCCAGCACGGACTGGCCCCAGCTTTCCTGGAGCTTCTGGCCGAGCGTGCGTGCCAGCAGGTCAGCCGGGCCGCCCGGCGCGAACGGCACGATGATGCGGATTGGTTTGGCCGGGTAGGCCTGGGCGATCGCAGGCAGGGCATTGGCCAAACCAAGTGCCGCGCCCAGCGCGATAACGATTCGATGCAAACTTCTCATGTTGATCCCATGGTCGATGTCACGCGTAACGCAGGCGCTGGCCGATGCCCAGCTTTTTGGCTTTCTCCAGCACCGCATGGCCCAGCGCGATATCCGACAGCGACAGCCCGCGATGCCAGAACAGGATGGTTTCGTCCTCCTGTTCGCGTCCCGGCTTGGCGCCGGCCACGATCTGCCCCAGTTCGGCATGCAGAGTCGCCTCCGACAGCAGGCCGGCATCCACATGGGCGCGCAAGGCGCCGTAAGGACCCGAGCGCGCCTGGCCCCAGTCGTCCATCACCATCTTGCTCATGATGGAGGTCAGCGACAGTTCGACCGCACTCATGGTGCCGTAAGGCACCACCAGCGCGCCGGGCTTGATCCATGCGGTCTTGAGCAGCGGCGCCGGCGCTTCCAGGCGCGACGCCTCGACCACGATGTCGGCACCGCGCACACAACTCTCCCAATCGCTGGTGACGGTCACCTGCTTGCCCAGATCCTTCGACAGGCGCGCACCGAAGGCAGCGCGCGATTCGGGCCGGCGTGAATGCACGCGGATTTCATCGAAATTGAACAGGCGATCCAGCAGGCGCACATTCCAGTAGGCGGTACCGCGTGCGCCGATGTGGCCCAGCACGCGGCTGCCCTTGCGCGCCAGGTGCTTGGCGCCGATCGCCGTCACCGCGCCGGTGCGCGCATCGGTGATCCAGGTGGCGTCGATCACAGCAAGCGGCATGCCCGTGCGCGGGTCGAACAGGTTGAGCAGCGCCATCTCAGAGGGCAGGCCCTGCTTGTAGTTGTCGACATAGTCGCCGACGATCTTGACCCCGGCCACGCCGAGCGGCGCCACGTAGCCGCGCAGCACGTTGAAATGGCCGTTGAAGGCGCGATCCGGCGTCAGGTGCATGCGCGGTTCGACCACCGTCTGGCCGCGGCCCTGGGCCATGAGGCCGGCTTCGACCGCGGCGATGATCTCGTCGTCACCCATTGCCAGTTGCGCGATATCGGGGCCGTTGATGTAGTGCAGGTGGATTTCGTCGGGCATGGCGTTGCATTCGGGAATGGGCAATGAATATATCATCGGGTCAGGCGCAGCTCTTTGTGGCGCCGCCGAATCCGTCACTCGAGAGTCACATGATCACCGTTCACCACCTCAACAATTCACGCTCACAGCGCGTGCTGTGGCTGCTTGAAGAGCTGGGACTTAAATACCAGGTCAGGCGCTACGAGCGCGACGCCAAGAGCATGTTGGCGCCAGCGGAATTGAAGGCGGTGCATCCCCTGGGCAAGTCGCCGGTGATCACCGATGGCCAAGTGAAAGTGGCTGAATCCGGGGCGATTGCCGAATACCTGCTCGACAGCTACGGCGCGCGCAGGGGGGCGCCCGAGCTGCGGCCGGCGCCCGGGACGCCGCAGCGCCTGCGCTTCACCTACTGGCTGCATTACGCTGAAGGCTCGGCCATGACTCCGCTGTTGCTGGCGCTGGTGTTCGGCCGGGTGGCTACCGCGCCGATGCCGTTTTTTGTCAAGCCGGTGGCGCGCGCGATCGCCGCCGGTGCCATGAAATCGTTCGTCCAGCCGCAGATCGACCTGCACCTTGACTACATGGAGGCCGAACTGGCGCTAAACCCCTGGTTCGCCGGGCCAGAATTTTCCGCCGCCGACATCCAGATGAGCTTTCCGCTGGAAGCGGCACGGGCACGCGGCGGACTGGACGCGAGGCGAGCACACTTGATCGCTTTTCTGGATGCGGTGCAGGCACGTCCGGCCTACCAGCGCGCGCTGGCCGCGGGCGGCCCCTACGACCTGCTGCGTTGAGCCTCGCCTGATGCCCGTCGCCGGCAAGCCCCTCGACAAACTGCTGCTGTTGCAGCAGCGAGAACGCCTGCGCATCCTGGCGCTGGCGTTCGCCAGTTACGCCATTGATTGCCTGTGGATGGCCTGGCTGTGGCACTTGAACGTGGTGCCCGCGGCGCTGCCGCTGGTCTACGCAGCTGCGGCAGGCCTGGCGTCCGTCATGTTTTATCTGTGCATCGCGCGCGACTGGAACCTCGGCCTGCGGGACCCCTCGATGACAGTGTTGCAGACCGGCTTCGCCTATGCGCTGCTGGTCGCCGGGCTGCTGCTGGCGCCGCAGGCGGGCGGGCTCATGCTCCTGACGATGTTCATCGTCGCGGCCTTCTCGGCCCTGGCGATGACGCTGCGCCAGTTCGTCCTGGCCTGGCTCTTGGTCAGCGCCGCGACCGCGCTGGCGATCTTCATGTTCGGCGGCGGCATCGCGCTGCCCGCCGCCACACCGCAGCAGGTCGTGGTGTCGTGGCTGGTGTTCGCCGCGGTACTCGGCCGGGTGGTCCTGCTGTCGCTGCGCATCGGCTCGCTGCGCGACCAGTTGATCGAGCGCAATCACGCATTGCGCGATTCACTGGAACGCATCGAGCGCCTGGCCAGCGTCGACGACCTGACCCAGGCCTGGAACCGGCGCGCGATTGGCCGCATGATCGACGAAGAAGGGCAGCGCGCCGCGCGCTCCGGCGCACCCTTTTGCATGGTGATGTTCGATCTCGACCATTTCAAGGCGGTCAACGACCGTTGCGGGCACCCGGTGGGGGATGCGGTGCTGCGGCGTTTCGCGGCGATCACCATGGCCGTCTTGCGCGCCACCGACCGCCTGGGGCGCTGGGGCGGCGAGGAATTCCTGGTGCTGCTGCCGGCCACCCGGCAGGACGGCGGGCTGGTGATCGCCGAGCGGGTGCGCGCCGCGGTGGAAGCGGAGCCCTGGGACCTGCTGGCGCCCAAACTGCGGGTGACGGTCTCCGGCGGTATCGCCGAATCCCTGCCCGAAGAGGCCGCAGGCGAGCATATCGCGCGCTGCGACGCGGCGCTGTATGTGGCCAAGAACGGCGGGCGCAACCGCATCGTCGTGCACGCGCCCGATGGCGGCGCGCCCGGCTTCGGGCCGGCCGCAGGCACGTGACTGCTGCGATGAATCGCCCGCCGCTGGGGGACTTGCTTTTCGACATTGCCGTCGCCATCTGCAGCCAATATGCCAGTAATCTGGCGCCAGCCCCGCAATCACCCGCAGGAGGACCGGTTTGGACTTCAAGGACTATTACGCAACCTTAGGGGTTGCGCGCGATGCCACCGCGGACGACATCAAGAAGGCGTTTCGCAAGCTGGCACGCAAGTACCATCCGGACGTCTCCAAGGAAAAGGACGCCGCGACCCGCATGCAGGAGATCAACGAGGCCAACGCCGTGTTGTCGGATCCCGAGAAGCGCGCGGCCTATGATCAGCTCGGGCGCGGTTATCAGCCGGGCCAGGAGTTTCGCCCGCCGCCGGACTGGGATGCCGGATTCGAGTTTTCCGGGCCCGGGGCGGGGCATGCGGAGGGTGCCGACTTCAGCGATTTCTTCGCCGAACTGTTCGGCCGCATGGGCCAGGGTGCCCGCCGCGGGCATGCGCCCCACGCCGCTGGCTCCGACCATCATGCCAAGGTGCTGCTCGACCTCGCCGATGCCTACAACGGCGCCACGCGGCAGTTGAGCTTGCGCATGCCGCGCCTGGATGACGCGGGCCATGTGGTGCTGGAGCCGCGAACTCTCAACGTGCGCATTCCCAAAGGTGTGCGTCCCGGTCAATTGATCCGGCTGGCCGGCCAGGGCGCTGCCGGATTCGGCGGCGGGGCGGCCGGCGATCTGCTGCTGGAAGTGCAGTTCCAGCCCGATGCGCGCTTCCGGGTGGATGGCCGCGACGTCTTCATGACCCTCGCGGTGGCGCCTTGGGAAAGCGCGCTCGGTGCGCAGATCGCGCTCAAGCTGCCCGATGGCGGCGAGATCAACCTGCGGATTCCGGAAGGCACCCAGAGCGGGCGCCAGTTGCGCGTGCGTGGCAAGGGTATTCCTGCCGACCCGCCAGGCGATTTGTTGCTCGATATCGCGGTGCGTGTACCACCGGCGTCAAGTGCGCGTGCACGTGAACTGTATGAAACCATGGCGCGCGAGATGGCCTTCGATCCGCGCGCCAAAGAGGAGGCCTGAAGCATGCGCGATGCAGACATTCTGACCGCCGCTTTCGCCGACGAGGCCAGCTTCACGCTCGAGGAGTTCGCGCGCGCCTGTGCCGTCGACCACCAATGGGTGCTGCTGCACGTCGAAGAGGGCATGCTGCTGGGTGGCGGCGCTGCCGTCGCGGACTGGCGCTTCTCCGGCCATGACCTGTGGCGCGCGCGCCGTATCCGCGCCATCGAGCGCGATTTCGACGCCGTGCCTGAACTGGCGGCGCTGGTGGCCGATTTGCTGGAAGAAGTCGAGGCTTTGCGCGCGCGCCTGCGTCGCGCCGGCCTCGACTGAGCGGCGGACGGGCCGGGCAGGCCGCTGGCGGCGGCACCGCCCGGCCACTGGTGCGGATAACATGTGGCGCTTGTGCGAGGCTTGACATGCTGATCGGCGTTCCGAAGGAAATCAAGAATCACGAGTATCGCGTCGGCCTGGTGCCCTCCAGCGTGCGCGAGCTGGTGGCACACGGCCATCGCGTGCTGGTCGAGCAAGGCGCCGGGGAGGGCATCGGTGCCGCCGACCAAGCCTACCTTGCGGCCGGCGCCGCGATCGCACCGAGTGCCGACGCGGTATGGGCGGCGTCCGAGCTGGTGGTGAAAGTCAAGGAACCGCTGGCCGGCGAGCGCGGGCTGCTGCGCCGTGGGCAGACCCTGTTCACCTACCTGCACCTGGCCGCCGACGCGGCGCAGGCGCGCGACCTGATGGTCTCCGGTGCCACCTGCATCGCCTATGAAACCGTCACCGATGCCAATGGTCGGCTGCCGCTGTTGGCGCCGATGTCGGAAGTCGCCGGGCGCATGTCGATCCAGGCCGGCGCCGCCTGCCTTGAAAAATCGCGCGGCGGGCGCGGTGTGCTGCTCGCCGGCGTCACCGGTGTGGCGCCGGGCAAGGTGGCGATCCTTGGTGCCGGGGTGGTCGGCTCCAATGCTGCCCGCGTGGCCGCCGGCATCGGTGCCGACGTCACCGTGCTCGACCGCAGCGCGGATGCGCTGCGCCGGCTGACGGCGGAATTGGGGTGTTCGGTCAAGACCGTGATGGCCAATCTCGATGCCGTCGAGGCGGCGGTCAGCGGCGCCGACCTGGTGGTGTGCGCGGTGCTGATCGCCGGCGCCGCCGCACCCCGCCTGGTGACGCGTGCCATGCTCGGAAGCATGCAGCCAGGCGCGGTGATCGTCGATGTCGCCATCGACCAGGGCGGCTGTTGCGAGACCTCGCGCCCCACCACCCATGCCGAACCGACCTATGTGGTCGACGGCATCGTCCACTACTGCGTGGCCAACATGCCGGGTGCGGTGCCGCGCACCTCGGCTTTCGCCCTCAACAACGCCACCCTGCCGTACGTGTTGCGACTGGCCAACGCCGGCAGCGCAGTGGCCTTGCGCAACGATGCGCACCTGCGCGCCGGCCTGAATGTGCATGCCGGCATGATCACCCAGCGCGCGGTCGCGACAGCGCTCGGCATCGCTTTCACGGAAGCCCTGACGGCGCTGGCCTGATCGAGTCGCGCCGCGACACGCAATCCACGCGAAGTTTGCGCTTGGTCAAATGATCCGCCCGCAGCCCCGCTAGAGTCGTTCCAGTTCTTCACGCCGCGGAGGCGCCGTGCGACCGGACATCATCCGCAAGACCACTGCCGATTTGCGCGTCGCGCCCAATCTTGCGGCCGATGCTGCCGCGCGTGCCGGGTTTTCCTGGGATGCGATGCGCCGCGAACTCGCCGGCCTGCCCGGCGGCG
>JAYTDE010000717.1:0-4172 GCA_043736195.1 Burkholderiales bacterium
GTGGCCGCAGGTGCGAACAGGCCGAACCACGCGCCGCACACGAAATCGGCGACGCCGGCTTCCTGGAAGGTCGGTAGATCGGCGAAGTTGGGATGACGACGCGCGCCGGTCCAGGCCATCGCCTTCAGACGCCCCGACTTGATGTGCTGCGCCGGCAGGGCGATCGCCGCCAGCATCACGTGCGTGTTGCCGCCCAGTAGTCCGGTGAAGGCCGGCCCAATGCCCTGGTAAGGAACGTGCAGCATGTCCAGGCCGTTGCGCGCGGCCAGGGTCTCCATCGCGATATGGTGCTGGCTGCCGACCCCGCCGGTGCCGTAGGTGACTCGGCCAGGATTGGCCTTCACGTAGGCGAGAAACTCCTGCAAGGTATTGGCGGGGAACGCCGCACCGGCGATCAGCATCAGCGCGGCCTGGGCGATCACGCCGAGCGGCGCGAAGTCGCGGTCGGGGTCGTATTGCAGCGGCGTGTTCAAGGCCGGCAGGATCGAGAACGGCGTGTCGTTGGCAAGCAGGATGCTGTAGCCGTCGGCTGGCGATTGGGCCACGTTGACGGTGCCCATCGTGAGAGACGCGCCGGGCTTGTTGTCGATGACCAGGGGCTGCCCGAGCATGGGCTGCAGGCGCTGGCCCAGCGGCCGGATCACGGTGTCGAAGGCGCTACCCGCCGGCACCGGAATGACCACCCGGATCGGCCGGTTCGGATAGGCGCCCGGCGCGCTCGCCTGGCCCCATGCCGCCGGGCCAGCGCCCGCAGCCACGCCGGCCAGCGCGTAGCGCATCGCCCGACGGCGCGAAAACGATACTGCGGCGCCCGCGGCCGGGCGATCCTCAAGGTCCATGGCCTTACCTCATGCGCGAAGGAAAAGGAAACGATGCTGTGCGACCGATGGTAGCGGCGGTGCCGGCTTGTCGCAAATTAATTTTTTCGGCCCTGTTATTAGATCAATTGATTTTTGCCGCGGCGCAGCGGCGGCCGGCCGTGCGCGGCGATCGAGGTCTCCATGGCGTCGACGAAGGCTTGCGGCGCCGTGCCCAGCGCATGCGCCGCGCGCCACACCAGGTGAATCGCGCGGTCCAGGCCGGGGGTGACGATGCGCACCACCGCGACCCGTTCGGGATCGAAGAACGGCACCGCCACCAGCGGCACCACGCTCACGCCGAGGCCGGCTGCCACCATGCCCGCCACCGTCGGCAACTGCTCGACATCCAGCGTATCGTTGAACTTGATGCCGCGCATCGCCTGCTCGAGATGGCGCCCGATGCTGCCGCTGCGCGCGAAGCGGATCAGGTCCGTGTCGGCCATGTCCTTGAGATGGAGGCGCTTGCGTCTGGCCAGCGCATGGTCGGCCGGACAGACCAGCACGAACGACTCCTGGAACAACACGCGGTACTGCAGGCCGACTACCGGCCCGGGCATGCTGAGCACGGCGAAGTCGACACGCCGCTCGCGCACCAGCTCCATGCAACGCGCCGGCTGCTGGTCGAACAGTTCGACGCGAATGCCCGGGTAGCTGTGGCGGAACGCGGCCATCAGGGGCGGCAGCCAGTGCGCCGCGAACGGCAGCGTCGCCGCCAGCGAGACGTGGCCGGTGCGCATGTCGACGCGATCGCGCAGATCCGCGGCGATCTCGTCGAGCTCACCCACCATGCGCCGCGCCGCGGCGACGAAGCGCCCGCCCTCGGCGGTCAGGCCGACCTGGCGCCGATCGCGATCGACCAGGCGCAGGCCGAGGTCGGCTTCGAGCTTGGCGATCATCTGGCTCAGCGCCGACTGGGTCACGTTGCAACGTTCGGCCGCCAGGGAAAAGTGCCGCAGCTCGTCGAGCACGATCAGGGCGCGCAGTACGCGGGTCGAAATGTTGATCACGATTGCTAATATCACCGGTCAAGAAATTAATTGTACGCAAGCCGGCCGTTTGTCTAGGATGGCTGCTCCCAACCGCCCGGATCCCTCATGCAATCGGACCAGCGCTATCTCGTCGCCATCGACATCGGCGGCACCTTCACCGACATGGCGGCGTTCGACCGCGCAAGCGGCACGGTCCATGTCGCCAAGCAACTGACCGACTACCCGTCGTTCTTCGATTCGATCGGCCGCTGCCTGGAGGATCGCCAGATCTCGCTTGAAGAGGCCGAGAGCTTCAAGCACGGCACCACCCTGGTGATCAACGCCCTGCTGGAGCGCCAGGGAGCGCGCACCGCGATGGTCGCGACCAAGGGCTTTCGCGATGTGGTCGAGATCGGACGCGGCAATCGCCCCTTGCAGTTCGAGCTGGAGTACGCGCGCGCCAAACCACTGGTGCCGCGCGAGCTGCGCTTCGAGATCGACGAGCGCATGGGCGGCGATGGCGTGCCGATCAGGCCGCCGCGCGAGGCGGACGCCGACCCGCTGGCCGCCGCCCTGCGCGCCAGCGCGGCCGAGGCGGTGGCGGTTTCATTCATCAACGCCTATGCCAACGATACCCATGAGGCCGAAGTCGCCCGCTGGTTGCGCGCGCGCCTGCCCGGCGTGTTCGTCTGCACCGGCTCCGAATTGACCCGCGAGTGGTACGAATACGAGCGCGGCTCAACCGCCTGCGCCAATGCGTTCGTCGGCCCGCAGATGGGCCGCTATGCGACCTCGCTGGACGCCATCCTCGATGCGCGCGGCTTTCGTGGCAAGCGTTTTTTCATGGGTTCCGGCGCCGGCGCGATCTCGCTGGCCCTGGCGGCGCGCCAGCCGATCCGTCTGGTCGAGTCCGGCCCGGTCGGCGGGCTGGTCGGGGCGGCCGCCTATGCGCGCGCGCTTGACATCGGACACATGGTCGCGCTTGATGTCGGCGGCACCACCGCCAAGTGCGCGCTGGTCAAGAGCGGCGCCTTCGAAATCAATACCACTTACTGGGTGGGAGGCTACGCGCGCGGCACGCCGATCCGCAGCAGCATCATCGACATCGTCGAAGTAGGCGCCGGCGGCGGGTCGATCGCCTATGTCGACGAGCTCAAGCGGCTGCACGTCGGCCCGCGCAGCGCCGGCTCCAACCCCGGGCCGGTCGCCTACGGGCGCGGCGGCAGCGAACCGACACTTACCGACGCCAATGTCGTGCTTGGCCGCATCAACCCGGAGAATTTCCTGGGCGACGGCTTGCATCTGGACGTGCCGGCGGTGCACGAGGCGCTGCGGGCGCGCGTCGCCGTACCGCTGGGCATGACCGACACCAGCGATGTTACGACGCTGGCCGCCGGCATCCTGACGATTTCATCGGTGCTGATGGCCGGCGCGATCCGCAAGGTGACCGTCGAGCGCGGCGAGGACCCGCGCGACTTCGTGCTGTTCGCCTACGGTGGCGGCGGCCCGCTGCATGCGGTCGAACTGGCACGCGAAATTGGCATTCCGCAGGTGGTCATTCCGCCGCGTGCCGGCATCTTCGCGGCGCTCGGCATGCTGTTCGCCGACCTCGAGAACGATGCCGCCGCGACCGTCCTCTTGCCGCTTGCGGAAGACGCGATGCCGCGCGTGCGCGCCGCGCTCGAGAAGCTCGAAGCCGAGGCGCTTGCCGGGCTCGGCGATCAGGTGGCAGGCGCCGAATGTACTCTGTTGCACTCGGCCGAGCTGCGCTACAAGGGCCAGATGCACTCACTCAAGATCCCGCTCGACTTGTCCGCTGGCGCCGGCGGCGTGCGTGCCACGTTCGAGAGGCTGTACGGAAAGCGTTTCGGCCATGCAAGCAGCACCGGCGAAGTGGAGTATGTCGGACTGGGCGCGACCGCGCGCCTGGCGACGCCCAAGCCCGCACTGGAGGCAATGACACCGCTCGGCTCGCGTCAGGCGCCGGTGCCGGGCCAGCGCCGGGTCTACATTTCCGGCACCGACCAATGGGCCGAGGTGGCGGTTTACCAGCGCAGCGACCTGGCGCCCGGATTCACCGCGCAGGGGCCGGCGGTGATCGAGGATTTCGGCTGCAGCTGCTTCGTCGATGCGGGTGCGGCGATGCGTGTGGGCGCATTGGGCGAGCTCTGGTTGACACTCGACGCCACACAGGTGAAGACAGGAACAGGGGAACCAGCATGAACCAGGAAGCCATTGGGCCGGCGGTCGATCCGGTCACCGTCGAGGTGTTGCGCCATCGGCTCTACGCGATCACCGAGCAGATCGAAGCCAACATCATCCGCACCGCCTATAGCCCGCTGAT
>JAYTDE010000718.1:0-3433 GCA_043736195.1 Burkholderiales bacterium
CCAAGCGAAATCTCCCTCCCCTTCAAGGGGAGGGCCGGGGTGGGGATGGGGAATTTCGGCGTGTTGGTAGTTTCTGTGCGATCCCATCCCCCCTCCAACTCCCCCCTTGAAGGGGGGAGAGTGAGGCCAGTTCGTGCCTTGTCTGCGGGCTGAACCTGGTGGCTAATCATGTGAGAATTTGATCAGGTCGCCTGCGTGCCGACAGCGCCCGACGCGCATTCTCCGGGCAATCAAGGGTTCAGAACTGCTCTTCGCCCAGTGCCAGCACGCCCTCGGCGCCGCCGACAATCGAGGCCCGCAAGCCGATCGCGCGTGTAAGGATATGGTCCGCATAAAAGCGCGCGGTCTTGATCTTGGCCAAGTAGAAGGGATCGCCCTTCTCCGCATCGCTGCCGCTTGTCAGCTTCGCCTGCGCGACCAGTGCGGCGCGCGCCATGTTCCAGCCACCGATCACGGCACCGGCCAGCATCAGGTAGGGCACGCTGCCGGCGAACACCGCACGAATGTCGGTGCGTGCATTGTCGGCGACATAGTTGACCACCTCCTCGAAGGCCTTGATCGCCAGCGCCAGCTGATTGCGGATCGCCGCCAGGTCGCCGCCGGCATGCGCGTCGAGCAGGGCCTCGGTCTTGCGCATTTGCGCGATGATCGCGCGCGCGGTCTTGCCGCCGTCGCGCGCGGTCTTGCGGCCGACCAGGTCGTTGGCCTGGATCGCGGTAGTACCTTCGTAGATGGTCAGGATGCGTGCATCGCGGTAGTACTGCGCGGCGCCGGTTTCCTCGATGAAGCCCATGCCGCCATGCACCTGCACGCCAAGGGAGGTCACCTCCAGGCTCATCTCGGTGGAAAAACCCTTGACGATCGGCACCATGTATTCATAGTAGGCCTGGTTGTCGGCGCGCGTCGCCGCATCCGGATGATGCTGTGCCGCGTCGGCCGCCGCCGCCGCGATGTAGGCGGTGGCGCGCGCGGCTTCGGTCAGGGCGCGCATGGTCATCAGCATGCGCCGCACGTCGGGATGGTGGATGATGGTGACCGCTGCGGCCGAGCCTTCGACCGCGCGGCCCTGCACGCGGTCACGGGCGAACGCCACCGCCTTCTGGTAGGCGCGTTCGGCCACCGCCACCCCCTGCATGCCCACCGCAAATCGCGCGGCATTCATCATGACGAACATGTATTCGAGGCCGCGATTCTCCTCGCCCACCAGGTGGCCGATCGCGCCTTCGCCGACCGCGCCCTGGTTGTCGCCGAAAATCAGCACCGCGGTCGGGCTGGCGCGAATCCCCAGCTTGTGTTCGATCGAGGCGCAGAACACGTCGTTCCTCTGGCCCAGGCTGCCGTCGGCGTTGACCAAAAACTTCGGCACGATGAACAGCGAAATGCCTTTTACCCCCTCAGGTGCGCTTGGGGTGCGCGCCAGCACCAGATGGACGATGTTCTCGGCCATGTCATGCTCGCCATAGGTGATGTAGATTTTCTGGCCGAACACACGGAACGAGCCATCGCCCTGCGGCACCGCGCGCGAACGCACCAGCGACAGGTCGGAGCCGGCCTGCGACTCGGTCAAATTCATGGTGCCGGTCCATTTGGCCGAAATCAGATTGTGCAGATAGGTTTCACGCTGGGCCTCGGTGCCGGTCAATAAAATCGCCTCGATCGCACCATCGGACAGCAGCGGGCACAGCGCGAACGCCAGGTTGGCACTGTTGATCATCTCGATACCGGTGGTGGCCACCAGTTTCGGCAGGCCCTGACCGCCATAATCGGCGGGAAAATGCAGGCCCTGCCAGCCGCCCGCGCCGAACTGGCGGAACGCTTCCTTGAAGCCCTTGGGTGTGGTCACGCTGCCATCGTCGTTGCGCACACTGTGCTCGACGTCGCCGCTCCAGTTCAAAGGGCTGAGCACCTCGCCGCAAAAGCGCGCGTTCTCCTCGAGAATCGCATCCACCGTTTCTTCGGTGGCGTCGGTGCAGCCGGGCAACTGGTTGATGGTGTTCAAGCCCGCCAGCTCGCGCATGACGAACTTCATGTCCTTGACCGGTGCGACGTAGCTCATGGCGATCTCCTTCTGCATTGAAAAAAGGGCGCAACCAGTGCGCCCTTGGTCGGCACCAGCCGGTGTGGCCTAGCCCAGTTCCTTGATCAATTCCGGCACGATCGTGAACAGGTCGCCGACGATGCCGTAGTCGGCCACCGAAAAGATCGGTGCTTCGGCATCCTTGTTGATGGCCACGATCACCTTGGAATCCTTCATCCCGGCCAGGTGCTGGATGGCGCCCGAAATGCCGACGGCGATGTAAAGGTTGGGGGCCACGATCTTGCCGGTTTGCCCGACCTGCCAGTCGTTGGGCACGAAACCGGCGTCCACCGCGGCGCGCGAGGCGCCCATGGCGGCACCGAGTTTGTCGGCCAGCGGTTCGAGAAGCTTGAAATTCTCGCCCGAGCCCATGCCGCGACCGCCGGAAACGATCACCTTGGCGCCGGCCAGTTCGGGCCGCTCGGATTTCGCGACTTCGCGCGAGATGAATACCGAGATGCCGGCATCCGCCACCACAGCCACATTTTCAACCGCAGCCGAACCGCCGGTCGCGGCCACGGCGTCGAAACCGGTGGTGCGCACCGTGATGACCTTGATGGCGTCGGGCGATTGCACGGTCGCCAACGCGTTGCCGGCATAAATCGGCCGCACGAAGGTATCGGGGGCCTCCACGGCGATGATCTCGGAGATCTGCTGCGAATCGAGCACCGCCGCCACGCGCGGCATGATGTTCTTGCCGTTGGGCGTGGCCGGCGCGAGCAGGTGCGAATACCCGCCGGCCAGGGCCACCACTTGCGCGGCGACGTTTTCAGCCAGGGCATCGGCGAAGTGCGGCGCATCGGCCACCAGCACCTTGGACACGCCTGCGATCTGCGCCGCGGCTTGCGCGACCGCGCCGCAACTGCCGCCAGCCACCAGCACATGAATGTCGCCACCGATTCGGGCCGCGGCGGCAACGGTATTGAGGGTTGCGCCCTTGAGGGTCGCGTTGTCGTGTTCTGCGATTACGAGGCAAGCCATGCTGCTATCACTCCTGGTATGTCTTGATCGATCCCCGCTTGCGCGGAGCTGACTTGACGCGAAGCGTCAAATCACCTTTGCTTCAGTCTTCAGTTTCATGACCAGCGTGGCCACGTCCGGCACCTTGATGCCGGCGCTGCGCTTGGGCGGCTCGGTGACCTTGAGAGTTTTCAGGCGCGGCGCCACATCCACACCCAGGTCAGCCGGCTTGTAGTTCTCCATCGGCTTTTTCTTGGCCTTCATGATGTTGGGCAGGGTCACGTAGCGCGGCTCATTCAAGCGCAGATCGGTGGTGAACTACAAGCCGGCTGACCTGGGTGTGGATGTGGCGCCGCGCCTGAAAACTCTCAAGGTCACCGAGCCGCCCAAGCGCAG
>JAYTDE010000719.1:0-2743 GCA_043736195.1 Burkholderiales bacterium
CCAAGCGAAATCTCCCTCCCCTTCAAGGGGAGGGCCGGGGTGGGGATGGGGAATTTCGGCGTGTTGGTAGTTTCTGTGCGATCCCATCCCCCCTCCAACCCCCCCCTTGAAGGGGGGAGAGTGAGGTCAGTTCGTGCCTTGGCATGCGGGCTGAACCTTGTGGCTAATCATGTAAGTGTTTGACTCAACGCTCCCTCAACAATTGATGCAGGGCCGCTGCGACGATTTCGGTCGCCTTGTAAACATCGTCAAGCTTGATCCTCTCGTCGGCACGGTGCGCATTGGCTTCCAGCATCGAGCGCGGCCCGGCCCCATACAGCACTGTGGGCACCCCAGCGGCGCTGTAGTGACGCGCATCGGTGTACAGAGGCGAGCCCTGCGGGGCGATGGCTTCTCCCAGCACTGCGGAAGCGGCAGCCTGAATCGCGGCCACCAGCTTATCCTGACCGGGCAGCGGCACGAACGGGCGCGCCAGGATGATGCGCCGGGTCCGCACGCGGATGGTCGGATGCGCTGCCGCGGTCTTGCGGATGAATTCCACCAGATCGTGCTCGACCTGCTCCGGGTTTTCGTCGGGAATGATGCGGCGGTCGATGCGGAACTTGACGTTGTCGGGCACCACATTGGTATTGATGCCGCCCTCGATCAGACCGATGACCAGCGTCGGGTGATCGATGCCGGCGATCGCCGAGCGCTGCTTGGCGTAGCTCTTGCGCAACTCGTAGAGCGCCGCCATCACGTCTGTGGCCGCATGCAGCGCGTCATAGCCGGTCTCAGGCCGTGCCGCATGCGCGGACTTGCCGATGCATTCCACTTCCAGGTGCAGGCAGCCATTGTGCGCGGTGGTGATGGCATAGGAAAAACCGGCTGAAATCGCGAAATCCGGCCGGGAAATGCCTTGCGCCAGCAGCCATTCCGGCCCGATCGCACCGCCGGTTTCTTCGTCATAGGTGAAATGCAGCTCCACCTGGCCTTCGAGTCCGGCCGGGTTTTCCTTGAGCGCCTTGAGCGCATAGGCGTAGGTGGCGAAATCCGATTTCGAGACCGCCGCGCCGCGCCCGATCATCCAGCCATCGCGAATCTCGGCGCCGTACGGGTCGCTGCTCCAGCCCAGTCCCGGCGGCACCACGTCGCCATGCGCATTCAGTGCGATGACAGGCCCACCGGCGGAACCGAAGCGCTCGCGAATCACCAGGTTGATCGCACTCTTCATGCCGCAGGCAGCAACCACATCAGGAGGCACTGCGTGGCGCTCAACAGCAAAACCCATGGCTTCGAGCAACTGCGCTGCACGCTGGGCATGCGGCGCGCAGTCGCCGGGCGGATTGTCCGAAGGCACCCGCACCAGTTCGCCCAGAAAGCGGATTTGCTCGTCGCGCCAGCGTGCTACGGCAGCCGCGATAGCTGCCTGCGCTACACTCGTGTCTTCAAGTTTCGTACTCACGAAATCACCATTTTGTGTACAATTTGTTCATTATTGTATACAATTTATTCCACTCTGTCACTTTGCATTGATCGCAAGCCTCATGCCATACGTACAGACACCCTCCAACGCCCAAGCCGCCCCCGCAGCGCCCGCCTATCCACGCGACCTGATCGGCTACGGTCGCAATCCGCCGCATGCGCGCTGGCCGAACAAAGCGCGCATCGCGCTGCAGTTCGTGCTTAATTATGAAGAGGGTTCGGAAAACAACGTGTTGCACGGCGACGCCGCATCGGAAACGTTTTTGTCGGAGATGATCGTGGCGCAAGCTTTCGAGGCGCGCCATCTTTCGATGGAGTCGCTCTACGAATACGGTTCGCGCGCCGGCGTGTGGCGCATTCTGCGCGAGTTCGAGCGGCGCCGCCTGCCGCTCACCGTATTCGGGGTCTCGATGGCGCTGCATCGCAACCCTGAACTGGTGGCCGCGTTCATGGAAAACGATTACGAGATCGCCTGCCACGGCTGGCGCTGGATTCATCACCAGTTCATGAGCGAGGCGCGCGAACGGCAGCACATCAAGATCGGCAGCGACATCATCCATGACATGACCGGCGGCAAGTGGCCGCTCGGCTGGTATACCGGGCGCGACTCACCCAATACCAAGCGCCTGGTGGCCGACCACGGCGGCTATGTGTATGACAGCGACTACTATGGCGACGACTTGCCATTCTGGACCACTGTCACCAAGAGCGACGGCACCGACATGCAGCGCCTGATCGTGCCGTATACGCTGGACACCAACGACATGCGCTTCGTAGCACCGCAGGGCTTCAACACCGCCGAGCACTTTTTCACCTACCTGCGCGACGCCTTCGATGTGCTGTACCGCGAGGGCGATCCGAACGGCCTGAATCGCCCGCAAATGATGTCGGTGGGCATGCATTGCCGGATTCTCGGCAAACCGGCGCGCCTGTTGGGGCTGCAGCGATTCCTCGATCATGTGCAAAGCCATACCGACGTGTGGATCTGCCGGCGCATCGACATTGCCAATCACTGGATCAAAGAGCATCCAGCGACGGCAGGCACCTGAACCATGAGTGCTGTTGGCAGCTTGCGCGCTCCCGCCGCGGCCCCGCTGGATACCGAGGCGATCCACACGCGCATCGCCGAAGCCATCGCGGCACATCGCCTGCCGCCGGGCACCAAGCTGGGCGAGGAAGCGCTGGGCGAAATCTTCGGTGTCTCGCGCACGAAAATCCGCCAGGCGCTGTTTCAATTGGCTGGCGACAAACTGGTGACCCTGATCCCCGGGCGCGGCGC
>JAYTDE010000720.1:0-5394 GCA_043736195.1 Burkholderiales bacterium
CGGCTCACCCTGACCAAGCATCCGCATGGCTGCCTGCTCATGTATCCACGTCCGGTGTGGGAGGCGAATCGCGAAAAGATCGCTGCCTGGCCGATGCAGGCGATGGCGTGGAAGCGCATTTTCCTGGGCAGCGCGATGGATGTTGAGCTCGATAGCGCGGGGCGGCTGCTGATTCCGCCTGAATTGCGCGAATCCGCGCAGCTCAACCGGGAGATCACGCTTCTGGGCATGGTGACTCACCTGGAAATCTGGGATGCGCCAATGCTGCGCCAGAAAGAGGCGGAGGCGCTTGCCGCCGGCATGCCGGATTCGATTGCCGGTTTTTCGTTCTAGCGCAAGTCCCACCGTGGATGATGAAGCAAGCCTGCCGCACGTCACCGTTCTCCTGCACGAGGCGGTCGCGGCGCTGGCGCTTAAAGCCGATGGAACCTATCTCGATTGCACTTTCGGACGTGGCGGTCACAGCCGGCTGATTCTGGAGCGCCTGGGCGCGGGCGGGCGCCTCTTCGCGATCGATCGCGATCAGGCGGCAGTCGAGTCCGCCGGCGCTATCACCGACCCGCGCTTTGTGGCGGTGCATGCGGGGTTCTCGATGCTGGCGGCGGTGTTGGACAAGTGTTTGGTGGCACAGGTGGATGGCGTGCTGATGGATCTGGGGGTGTCGTCGCCGCAGATCGATCGCGCGGAACGCGGTTTTTCATTCCGGCGGGATGGCCCGCTGGATATGCGGATGGACGCTACGCGCGGGCCCACCGCGGCGCAGTTTCTGGCGACGGCAACGGTGGCTGAGATTGGGGAGGTTCTGAAACATCATGGGGAAGAACGGTTTGCTGTTCAGATTGCACAGGCGATTGTTGCTCGCCGCGCAGAGGGGCCACTCGCTACAACAGGTGAGCTTGCCGCCCTCGTTGCGGGCGTCCTCCGCTCGCGGGCAAAGCGCGAACCGGGGCAGGATCCCGCGACCCGCACCTTTCAAGCTTTACGGATTCACGTCAATCGGGAGCTTGAAGAATTGCAGGCAGGACTGACAAGCGCGATGGATCGCTTAAAGGTCGGCGGCCGGCTGGCGGTGATCAGTTTTCATTCGCTCGAGGACCGCATGGTCAAGCAGGCGATGCGCGCGCGCTCGACACCGGCGGAGCCGCCCAAGGGCGTGCCGACTCGCGCCGCCGATCTGCCGCTGCCGGCGTTTTGCCTGATCGGCCGTGCCATTCGCGCGGCGGCGCCCGAGGTGGCGGCCAACCCGCGCGCGCGCAGCGCGACCATGCGCGTGATCGAAAGGCTTGTCGCGTGACGCCCCTGAACGCAGCGCTGCTGGCGATCCTGGTGCTGTGCGCGCTGGGGATGGTGACTTCCAGCCATCAGGCGCGCAAGCTGTTCGTCGAGCTCGGCCGCTCGCACGCCGAGCAGAAGCGCATCGAGGTCGAGTGGGGCCAGCTACAGCTGGAGCAATCGACCTGGGCCAAGCATGCGCTCATCGAGGGCATCGCCAACCGTAGCCTGTCGATGCATGCGCCGGATGCGCGGCGCCTGCAGTTCGTGGGCCCGGCACGGCCGGCGCCGCCGTCCGCTCTCGATCCCACAGAGGCCGCGCGATGATGAATTCGGCCCCCAGCCCGCTGCTCAAACTGCAGTTGCCGGTCTGGCGTTCGCGCCTGATGCTGGCGATCGTGTTCGCAGGCTTCGCCGGCCTTGCCGCGCGCGCGGTGTATCTGCAGGCGTTCAACAATGATTTCCTGCAGCAAAAGGGCGAATCGCGTTACAGCCGGGTGATCGAGATCAGCGCGTACCGCGGCAAGATCACCGATCGCAACGGCGAGATCTTCGCTTCCAGCACGCCGGTCAAGTCGGTGTGGGCGATTCCGGACGACGTCAAGGCCTCGCGCGAGCAGTTGGGCATGCTGGCCAAAGCGCTCGAGCTGCCATTGGCCGAGCTCGACCGCAAGCTGGCCGGCCAGGATCGCGAATTCGTGTACTTGAAGCGCCAGTTGCCGCCCGAGCAGGCCGAACGGGTCACGCTGCTCAACTTGGCCGGAATCTATCAGCAGCGCGAGTTCCGCCGCTACTATCCCGCAGGCGAGGTGGCCGCCCACGTGCTCGGTTTCACCGGCATCGACCAGGTCGGCCAGGAGGGTATCGAACTGGCGTTCCAGCAGGAGCTTGCCGGCCACGCCGGCAGCCGCCGCGTGATCAAGGACCGGCGCGGCAACGTGATCGAGGATGTCGCGAGCATCGACACCCCGCGCGACGGCCGCGACCTGGCCTTGTCGCTGGACAGCAAGATCCAGTACCTGGCCTATCGCGAGCTCAAGGCGGCGGTTGAACTGCACCGCGCCAAGGCAGGCGGCATTGTGGTGCTCGACGCGGTGACAGGCGAAGTGCTGGCGCTGGCCAACCTGCCGGTGTTCAACCCCAATAATCGCGCCAACCTGACCGGTGCGCAATTGCGCAACCGTGTGCTCACCGATACCTTCGAGCCGGGCTCGACCATCAAGCCCTTCACCGCCGCGCTGGCGCTTGAGCTAGGGCTGGTCAAGCCGGGCAGCGTGATCCAGACCGCGCCGGGCCGGCTCAGCATCGGCGCCTCGACCGTAAGCGATGCCCATCCGCATGGCGCGCTCACGGTGAACGAAGTGATCCAGAAATCGAGCAACGTCGGCACTGTCAAGCTGGCGATGCAGATCGATCGGCAGGAAATGTGGGACATGTTCAACCGGGTCGGTTTCGGCGTGGTGCCGCGGGTGCAGTTCCCCGGCGCGGTGTCGGGCAAGCTGCGTGCTGCCAGGACCTGGCGGCCGATCGAGCAGGCCACCATGTCCTATGGCTACGGGTTGTCGGCCTCGCTACTGCAACTGGCACGCGCCTACAGCGTGTTCGCGCGCGACGGCGACATCATCGACGCCACCTTCGTCAAGAGCGGCACGCCGGCCTTCGGTGCGCAGGTGCTGCATCCGCAGGTGGCGCAGGCGGTGCGCCACATGCTCGAGCTGGCGGCCGGGCCTGGCGGCACCGCGCCGCGCGCGCAGACCATGGGCTATCGGGTAGGTGGCAAGACCGGCACCGCGCACAAGCAGGAGGGTGCCGGATACGCCGAGAAGAAGTACCGTGGCTCGTTCGTCGGTTTCGCGCCGGTATCGAACCCGCGGCTGATCGTGGCGGTGATGATTGATGAGCCGAGTGCCGGCAAGTACTTCGGCGGCGAAGTCGCGGCGCCGGTGTTTTCCAGCGTCATCGGAGGCGCGCTGCGCATCCTGGGCGTGGCCCCGGATGCGCCGATGCGGCCGATCGTGCTGCCCGCCGATGGCAGTGAAGTTCGGGAGAGCATGTGAAGACGCGCCGCGTTCCGATCGCGCCGGCCGTCGGCGCACGCGGCCGGCGCAGGGCTACGGGGGGCGGTCTTGGACGCGCATGAGGCCCTCGCCATGCTGATGGAATCAGGCATCCGGCCACAGCGGCTCTCGGCCGACAGCCGCACGGTGCGTCCGGGCGACCTGTTCCTCGCCTATCCGGGGCACGGCGGCGCCGTCGACGGGCGTGCCTACATCGGCGACGCCCTGCGGCGCGGCGCGGCCGCGGTGATGTGGGAGCGTCAGGCCTTTGCGTGGGATGCGCAATGGCAGGTGCCGAACCTGCCGGTCGACGGGCTCAAGAAGCTGGCCGGCCCGCTCGCGGCGGTGCTGTTGGGCGCGCCCTCCGAGGCGATGAGCATGATCGGGGTGACCGGCACCAACGGCAAGACCTCGGTCACCCAATGGGTGGCGCAAGCGCTCGCGCACTGCGCCACGCCATGCGGGGTCATCGGCACGCTTGGCGCGCACTTCGCCCGAGTCAACGAAGCGGTGCCCAACACCACGCCGGATGCGATCGTGCTGCAGGAACTGCTGGCACGCATGCGCGATGCCGGTGCCACCGCCTGTGCCATGGAGGTGTCGTCGATCGGGCTGGACCAGGCGCGCGTCGCCGGCGTTGCCTTCGACATCGCGGTGTTCACCAATTTCACCCGCGATCATCTCGACTACCACCGCAGCATGGCCGCCTACGAGGCGGCCAAGACGCAATTGTTCCTGCACCCCGGCTTGAGTCACGCGGTGATCAACATCGACGATCCAATGGGCCTGCGCCTCTTGATGCGCATGGCGAGCGGCATCGAGCGCATCGTCTATGCCATCGAAGGTGCGTCAAGGGCGGCCGCGCAAGTGGTTGACGAAGGGCGCCTGATCGCGCGCGCGCCGCGCTTCGGGCCCGACGGCGTCCTGTTCGAACTGGCCGGTGACTGGGGGCGCGCCACCGTGGCGGCCCCGGTATGGGGCATGTTCAACGTCTCCAACCTGCTGGCGGTGATCGGCACCCTGCTGGCGACCGGTGCACCGCTTGCCCTGGCGGTCGAGGCGCTGGCCGCGCTCAAGCCGGTACCGGGGCGCATGAATGCGCTGGGCGGTGCCGGGCAGCCACTGGTGGTGATTGATTACGCGCACACACCCGATGCGCTCGAAAAAGCCCTGGCGACCCTGCGCCCGCTGGCGACGCAGCGCGGCGGGCAGCTCAAGGTGGTATTCGGCTGCGGCGGTGAGCGTGACCCCGGCAAGCGTGCACCAATGGGCGAGGTCGCTTCGCGCCTGGCCGACGTGGTGATCCTGACCAACGATAACCCGCGCAACGAGGACCCGCAGCGGATACTCGACCAGATCGCCGCCGGTGCGCGCGACGCCAGGCTGATTGCCGGGCGCGCCGCCGCGATCGCCCTGGCGGTCGGCGGCGCGGCCATAGCCGACGTGGTGCTGGTGGCCGGCAAGGGCCACGAAACCACGCAGGAGATCGGTGGCCGCCGTCTGCCATTTTCCGACCATGAAGTTGTCCGAAGTGCGCTTGACAATCGTGCGTCGCAGTTAACCGGAGGTCACGCATGATGTTGTTGTCTGAAGCCGCCGCCTGGGTCGGCGCGCCGCCGCCGTCGCAAGATGCCCTGATCGAGCGCGTTACCACGGACAGTCGCGGCATCCGTGCCGGCGACCTGTTCGTGGCGCTGCCGGGCGAACGTTTCGATGGCCACGATTTCGCCGCCGCGGCAATCAGGGCCGGTGCCACCGGCGTGCTGGTGGCGCGCGACCTGGGGCTCGCGGCGCAACTGGTGGTGCCCGACAGTCTCTTTGCCCTGGGCGCGCTGGCACGCGCCTGGCGCGCCAAGTTCACCCTGCCGCTGATCGCGGTGACCGGCAGCAACGGCAAGACCACCGTGACCCAGATGCTGCGCGCGATCCTGATCGCGCATGCCGGCGACGGCGCGTTTTTTACTGAAGGCAACCTCAACAATGACATCGGCCTGCCGACAACCCTGCTGCGCCTGCGTGCGCGGCATCGCATCGGGGTGGTCGAACTGGGCATGAATCATCCGGG
>JAYTDE010000721.1:0-3621 GCA_043736195.1 Burkholderiales bacterium
CGCTCCTGACATCGACTGCGAACAAACTGGTGATCGTCGGCGGTGGCGTGGTTCTGTCGGGTGCCGAGACGGAACTGGCGGAATTCGCGCGCAAGGCCGGTGCGATGGTCGCCACCACGATTTCGGGGCAGGGCAGCATGGCCGAGACTGACGCGGCCTGCGTTGGCGTGGTCGGCAGCAATGGCGGCACGCCCGAGACCCGTGAAGTAGTCGACATGGCGGATTTGATCATCTTCATCGGTTGCCGGGCCGGCAGCGTCACTACCGAACGACGCCGCCATCCCGCGCCCGGGCGCACGCGCGTGATCCATATTGACGTCGACCCTGCGGTGATTGGCGCCAACTATGCGGTCGATGTCGGGCTCGCGGGCGACGCGCGGCTGGTACTGCGCCAGTTGATCAATGCGCTGGATGGCCAAACGGCCTTCGAGATGCCATCACGCCTGAACCCGACAGCGGTGGCCGCGGCCAAGGCACGCAAGCGCGACGGGTTCATGCAACTGGCGCTGTCGAGCGAGCGGCCGATCAGGCCGGAGCGCGTGGTGCACGAATTGCGACAGGCACTGCCGGACAACGCCATCTTGGTCGCGGACCCCGGCACGCCATGCCCCTATTTCTCGGCGTACTTCGAGATTCGCAGTAACGGTCGGCGCTTTTTTTCCAATCGCGCCCATGGCGCGCTGGGCTACAGCATGGCTGCGGCGGTAGGCGCCCACATGGCCGATCCGGGGGTGCCGGTGGTGGCGGTGATGGGCGACGGCAGTTTCGGCTTTACCGTCGGGGAACTGGAAACCATCGTGCGCCTGCGCATACCGCTTACGATGGTGGTGATTTCAAACGCAACTTATGGCTGGATCAAGGCCGGCCAGAAAACCGGCTTCGACGGGCGCTATTTTTCGGTGGATTTCAACCGCACCGACCACGCCGCCGTGGCTGCCGCCTATGGCGTTGCAAGCTGGCGCGTCGAGGATCCTGCCGCGCTTGGGGCGGCCCTGCGCCAGGCGCTAGATTGCGGCGGGCCGGCTTTGGTCGATGTGATCTGCCAGCCACTGCACGAAGCATGCGCACCGGTCAGCGAATGGGTTGCCTGAAGGCAGCGGTCGGGAGCGGCAGCGGAGGGCACCCGCCCCGCACGCTTGGCGTGATCATGCTTGAGACGCGCTTTCCGCGCTTGGTCGGCGATATCGGCAATCCCGACAGTTTCGCCTGGCCGGTGCGCTACTGCGTGGTCAAGGGTGCGTCGCCAACGCGCGTGATTCAAGGCCGTGCCCGCGGCCTGGTCGCCCCATTCATACGCGCCGCACGGGAATTGGCGGCACAGGGCTGCGTGGCCATCACCACCAGTTGCGGCTTTCTCGCCCTCCATCAGCGCGAGCTGGCGGCTGCGGTCGATATCCCGCTGGCCACCTCTAGCCTGTGCCAGGTCGCGAGCGTAGCGGCAGGCCTGGCGCCGGGTCGACGCGTCGGTGTTTTAACCATTGAGGCCGACGCGCTGACCGCGGGGCATCTGCGGGCCGTCGGAGCGGACCCATCAACGCCGATGGTCGGGGTGGCGTCCGGCGGCGAGTTCGCGCGCGCCATTCTTGGTGACCAGCCAACACTGGACGCGGCGCGGTTGTGCCGTGAGGTGCTGGAGGCTGGCCAGTGCCTGCTGGCGCGTCATCCCGAGGTCGGTGCGATCGTCCTCGAATGCACCAACATGCCGCCTTATGCCGAGGCCTTGCGCACTGCCACCGGCCTGCCGGTTTACGACGTGCTCACGCTGACTGCACGCCTGATGGCGCAAAACTCTGACTGACTCGACCGCTCTGGCGACCCTGCGGGTCGAAACTGATTTCGTCGAAACGGATCGAGGCGTCTGCGCGCATTACCAGCACACTGCTGCTGCGGGTGCCGTAGACCGGCGCCACGATCTTGCGTGCAGCCAGCATGCGCTCGCGTTCGAGTCCGACACCTGTGGCAGGCAGTTGCGCATCATGCGGAACGCGGCTTTCGGCAAGGGCCGTGAACAAATGTTCGAACATGCGGTCTTCTTGCGGTTGGTCGCTGACAATCGAGCGCAGGTCGCAAAGTAGCCCTGTCGTTTTGGGCCAGGGCGTATTCAGGCGCGCGTTGGACAAGGCATGAAACCCCGGTGCAACCGGCAGGATCGCCGTGTCGTGGTTGCCGGCGTAGCAGAGCGAGTCGGCGTCGGCAACCAGCAGATTGAAACCGTTGTAGCGCGCACGCTCAGGCGCAAGGACTCCCAGATAGTCCGATGGGCGCCGCTCACTCCGGAGGTAGTCGGCGACGAGATGACCGCGTGAACGCGCTGTGCTGTTCGGTGGGGCCGGGTCACGATGATTGGTCAAGGCAGCAAAGCGGCCGGCGCGGGTGACTGCCATCCAGGACCCGCCCCCTTGCAGGTCGCGGCCACCGAAGACCTCGGGCGCCTGCGGCCAGAAAGCGGCCGGTGCCGCCGACCGTGCGTGGTACTCATCGCGATTGGCCGCGACGATCAGCGAATAGCCCGGAACCACATGCCAGGCGAGCGCGATCAGACACATGGCTGCATTGTCAGGCCAGCGGGTCGTGAAAGATTTCGTCGAGGCGGGTGGAGCCTGCCGCGAGAAAGGCGGTGATGCCGAAGCGCGCCACACAGTCGGCCAGTGCCGCCTCGAACAGCAGGCGCTGGTGCACACCTTCGTAAATCTCCATCCAGGTGGTATCGTCGGACGACTTTTTCTTCAGGCCGCCACGCACACCGCACAGGCGATAAATGTCCGACTGCATGGCCACCGCAACCGGAATGAATTCGGCGATTCCTGTTGGCGGAATCTTGTAGTACACATAGTAGTCGTACAGCGGGCTCAACGGCTATATCCCGACACTCGCCTGCCGGGCGCCATGGGTGAGGGCTGCGCAGCGCGAGCGAATCACAGAGGTTCAGGAATCACGTATGGCAGGTCCAGAAAGGTCAGGACCGGCCCGTCGACGGCTGCCAGATGAATGGTCGTCTCGAAGCGGCTCTGAATCGGCAGCACGGCCAAAACGGTGCTGCTGCCGTCCGCAGTGGTGATCGCGTTGGCGATCATGCCGCACTCCTGGGCGTCGATACCGCCCGAAAAGAGCGGCTGGCCCGCTATCGCTGCTCCACTTACGCGAGCTGGATACATGCGGCGTTTGACCGCACCACGATAGTGGGCGCGGGCAACGACTTCCTGACCCGGATAGCAACCCTTCTTGAAGTTGATACCGCCGATGGCGTCAAAATTGACCATTTGCGGCACGAACTGGTCCTGGGTCGCGGGCGTCAGCCAGACTTCTCCTGCAGCGATCATCATGGCGTTCCAGTCGGTCTCGTCATCACTGGCCGCACTTGCAGCCAAGGCAGGGCCTATGACGAGCGTACGCTGCTGGCCGTCGACCGCAGGCAAGGCGATGTGCATCGAATCGTCCGTGAGCGCAAGCTGGAGGGGAATATTTTCATCAGCACCCCCGGTCACGCCACTGAGCGCATAGCGTTCGCTGACGTCATCGATTACCACCTTGGCGCGCAAAACGAACATGCGCAGACGCTTGACCAGCCCGGGCACCAGGGCACGGTCACAGGCAAGATAAATGCGGTCCGGGGGCGCGCCC
>JAYTDE010000722.1:0-2156 GCA_043736195.1 Burkholderiales bacterium
GGCGCAATGGATATCGAGCGGTGCATCGAAACCGTCGAGCCGGATGCGGTCGACATAGGTGCCGTCGGGCACTGCCTCGATCGCCCGGCGCATGCTCGATTCAGAGCGCGCCAGGATGTCGTCGACCAGTGCATCGAGCCCGTCCATGCCTTCGGTATCGAGCAGGCGCGTAAGCCGCGCCTCGGCCTGGGCATAGGCTGCGAACTGGGCACGAATGTCGCCCAGGGTTTCTTGCGGCGCGCGCAGGTTCTCGGTAAGGAAGGCGATCACGTCGGGGTTTTCGTGGCCGCCGACGACGATGCGGCAAACCGGAATGGTCAGCCCTTCCTCGTAAGAATCGCGCGCCTCCACCGACGGCGCGCCGCCGATATCGACACTGTGGAAGGTGCTGCCGATGAAGCCGATCAGGGCGCCACCACGGAACACCGGCTTCATCATGGTGATGTCGTTCAAATGCCCGGTGCCGTGATAGGCATCGTTGGAAATCAACACGTCGCCGGCCGCCAGTTGCGCGCGCGGATAGCGCGCCAGCATGACCGAGAGCGTGCGCGGCATGGTGCCGATGAACGAAGGCACGCTCTTGGTCGACTGCACGATCTGCCGGCCCTGGCTGTCCATCAGGCCGACCGCCATGTCCCAGTTGTCACGCACCACCGAGGAGAACGAGGTACGCACGAAAACCTCGGCGGCCTCGTCGATAAAGCCCGCCAGCCGTTGCCATATCAAACCGACCTGCAAAGCGCCAAATTGCGCCATGTCGTGCCCTCTCGCATTCGAGCGGCGAAATCCCGCTGCGCCTTCGCATCACAGGGCGCAAAGGTATACTAAAAATTCACCTCGGGCATTGGCCTGCGGGTTCGTTTGGAGTAGCGGGCCTTGAAGCAAGACTCCCCAAATGCAAGTGATGCGCAGAGCGAGGTGCGAGCGGTGCCGCGCGCCGCCGGTGCATCAAAGCCTGCCAGGACGATCAGCGCAGCCAGCGCGCTGGCGCGCGCTTTCAAGGCGCACGGTGTGAAACGCATGTTCGGCCTGCCTGGCGGCGGCAGCAGCCTGGACCTGATCGAGGCCGCGCAGCGCGAGCGCATCCCGTTCATCCTGGCACGCCACGAATGCGCCGCCGTGTTCATGGCCGCCGCCACTGCCGAACTAGAAGCGTCGCTCGGGGTCGCGCTCACCACCAAAGGGCCGGGCACGGCCAATGCGGCCAACGGCGTGGCCCACGCGGCGCTTGACCGCGCGCCGGTGGCGGTCGTCACCGACGGCTTTTCGCCGCAAATACGCAAATACGTCACGCACCAGTGGTATGACCAGAAGGCCTTGTTCGCGCCGCTGGTCAAGGGCCACAGCCTGCTCGATGACGAAAGAGCAGGAGCCGACATCGCGCGCCTGCTGGACGTAGCGCTTCTGCCGCGCCAGGGGCCGATACATTTCGAGCTGACCAGTGCTGCAGCGCGCGCGATGATCGCGCCCGCACCTTCATCGTTCGACCCCGGTCCCTTGCCGGCCGCAAGCCTGGCTTCGCTCACGCGCTCTCGCCGGCTGCTGGCAAATGCGCGGCGGCCGGTGATCGTGGCGGGGCTTGAGGCACGCCGTGCCGATGTCGCCAAAGCATTGCGTGCACTGGTTGCCCGCCTCGATTGCCCGGCCTTGGTCACCTACAAGGCGAAGGGCGTGATTGCAGACAATGATCCGCACTACGTCGGCATCTTCACCGGTGGCCTGGCCGAGCAACCGACTGTGGAGCAGGCGGACCTGATCGTGCTGGTCGGCGTGGACCCGGTGGAATTGATCCTGCAGCCCTGGCCCTATGAAATCCCGGTGCTGGAACTGGGCTTCACGCGCCATCCGGTGCATTACGTCAAGGCCGCCTGCACCGTGCATGGCGACCTCGCCGTCACGCTCGCCGCCCTCAACGGCGATGCCCGCCCGGCCAACTGGCAGAGTGCCGCCATCACCCAGCTACGCGAGGCGATGCGCGCCGCACTCGCCTACCATGGCACGGGCGCCGGGCTGACGCCTCAACAAGTGGTGGAGGCCGCCGTGCAGGTCGCCGCCAAGCTGCCGCACTGGCCGCGCGCGACGGTAGACGCCGGCGCCCACATGTTCTCGGCCACCGCGTTCTGGCCCTGCTACAAACCTTGCGACCTGCTGATCTC
>JAYTDE010000723.1:0-3086 GCA_043736195.1 Burkholderiales bacterium
TTGGCCGGCACGCGCGAATCCGAGCAGCCGATCCACAGGTACTGCGGGCTTTGCTGGTGCGCCAGGCGCTTGAAAAAATCCGGGTCTTCGCGCGTGACATCCGCCACCCAGGCGCGGTTGCTGTCGAACAGGTTTTCGAGCGGGCGCATGTGGAATCACAACCGGCGCGAGTCAACCGACAGCCAGCCTTGCACGATCATCCAAGACGGAAAGCCCACCAGGAAACTCTCGACCAAGATGCCGATCACATTCGTTGGCGCATTGGCAGCGACGAAGAACTCAAGCAAAAATCAAACGCCCACGCGGCGCCGGAACCGGCCGGCCCAACGATCGCGCGGTCTCGATCCATTCGGCAATGACTGTTTCGACCTTGGCCAGCGCCTCCGCATAGCTCGCGCCGTCGGCCGCGCAACCCGGAAGTTCCGGCACTTGCGCCACGTAAGCCGAATCGTCCTCGCTCCAGTAGATGATGACTTCATATTTCATCTGCATCTTCGCTGTCCTTGGCCAATCGATACTTGACGATCACATCGCGCACTTGCTTGACCTGGTAGGGCTTTGCCTGGCCGTTCTTTTCCTGCAAATTGAGGATTTCATCAATGTCGGGCCGATGAAAAATGTGATGCCCGCCTTTGACCCGCTCAGTGAATCCAAGGCGCAGCAGCACGCCGCACAGGTCCGAGAATGCCAGATTTCGGTCACTCGCACCCGACAGAATACGCGCAACAAGTTTTGAGAATGCGACCATCCGCCTACCGGGTCTCGGCAAACAATTCACGCCCGATCAGCATGCGCCGGATCTCCGAGGTGCCGGCGCCGATTTCATAGAGCTTGGCGTCGCGCCACAGGCGCCCGGCGGGATAGTCGTAGGTGTAACCAACGCCGCCCAGCGCCTGGATCGCCTCGCCCGCCATCCAGGTGGCCTTCTCGGCGGTGTAGAGAATCACACCGGCGCAATCCTTGCGCGCCGCGGTGCCGGTCAGGCTGCCACGATCCAGCGCCTCGCCCACCGCATAGGCATAGGCGCGGCAGGCCGACCAGGTGGAATACATGTCGGCCAGCTTGCCCTGCATCAGCTGGAATTCGCCGATGGGCTGGCCGAACTGCTTGCGTTCATGCAGGTAGGGCACGGTGACGTCCAGGCAGGCGGCCATGATGCCCAGCGGGCCGCCGGCCAACACCGCGCGCTCGTAGTCGAGGCCGCTCATGAGCACGTTGACGCCCCGGCCCAAACCACCGAGGACATTCTCCGCCGGCACCGCGCAATCCTGGAACACCAGTTCGCAGGTGTTGGAGCCGCGCATGCCCAGCTTGTCAAGCTTTTGCGCGGTGGAAAAGCCGGGCATGCCCTTTTCGATCAGGAATGCGGTGATGCCGCGCGGCCCGGCTTCGAGATCGTTCTTGGCATACACCACCAGGGTATCGGCATCGGGCCCGTTGGTGATCCACATCTTGTTGCCGTTCAACACCCAGCGGTCGCCCTTCCAGTCGGCACGGGTGCGCATGCCCACCACGTCCGACCCGGCGCCCGGCTCGCTCATCGCCAGCGCGCCCACCTGCTCGCCGGATATCAAACCCGGCAGGTATTTGCGCTTCTGCGCCTCGCTGCCGTTGCGGCGGATCTGGTTCACGCACAGGTTGGAATGCGCGCCATACGACAAGCCGACCGAGGCCGAGCCGCGCGAGATTTCCTCCATCGCGATGATGTGCGCGAGGTAGCCCATCTGGGTGCCGCCATATTCCTCTTCGACGGTCATGCCCAGCACGCCCAGGTCACCCATCTTCTTCCACAGGTCCATCGGAAACTGGTTGGAGCGGTCGATCTCGGCGGCGCGCGGCGCGATTTCTCTGGAGACGAAATCCTGCAGGCTGTCGCGCAGGGCGCGCACTTCGTCGGAGTGGTTGAAGGTCAGGGCGTTCAGGTTCTGCATGTGGATTCCTTGCGGGCAGGCGGCGCTTTAGGCGCGGCGGGTATCGGGCACGCCGCGCATCACGATCAGGGTCTGCTGCATGGTAGCGCACAGCTTCTCGATGCCGTCCTTGACGGCGAACACATCGCCCTGCGTGATCACCAGTGTCTTGCCGGACTTGATCACGCGCGCGCGCGCCACCAGTTTCTCGCCATGCGCGGGATTCAACATGTTGATCTTGTATTCGACGGTGAGCGGGCTGGCATCGGCCGGCATCAGCGAGAACGCCGCATAGCCGGCGGCGCTGTCGGCGATCATGCCGGTGATGCCGCCATGGATGAAGCCGTGCTGCTGGGTCAGGCCCTCCTTGTGTGGCAGCGTGACTTCGCAATAGCCGGGCTCGATCGCGGTGATCGAGGCGCCGATCAGGTGCATCGCCGGCTGGCGCCCGAAGCTGTCTTGCACGCGTTCGGCGAAGCCGGCGTCGGCGGCTGCAAAAACGGGAGAAGGAGAAGAGTGCATGGCGGGTTACGACGCGCAAGGCGCGGATGTCGGTTCGGGAGACGCAATCTACTTGACGTTTACGTAAACGTCAACCGCGCGGCGCCGGACCATTCGGCTATCAGGCGCCGCGCCGCCCGCCCTTTTCGCCCAGGCGCTTCCTGCACTGGCTTTCGAAAGCGCCGATTTCCTTCAACTGCGCCTCGATATCGACCTGCTGTTGCTCAAGTTGCGCGCGATGCGTGCCCAGCACCTGCAGGAACTTCGCCAGTTGCGCGGCTTCATCGCGCGGGCTTTCGTACATGTCGATCAGTTCGCGGATGTCCGACAGCGTGAGCCCCAGGCGCTTGCCGCGCAAGGTGAGCTTCAGGCGCGTGCGGTCGCGCGTGGTGTAGACCCGGCTCTTGCCCGAGCCTTCGCGCGAAGGCGCAAGCAGCCCTTGATCTTCATAGAAGCGGATGGCGCGCGGCGTGATGTCGTATTCACGCGACAGCTCGGTGATGGTGTAGGTCTGGCTCAAGCTGAAATCGAAAACCCGAGTTGTTGTGACCAAGCTGCTGGCCTATCTTGCGGCAGCACCCCGCGTGAGAGAATCAGGGGTGACGTTTACGTAAACGGAAAGTGTACCCAAATGGCTGCCGTGATGCAGAGCAAGGCCGAACGCCCCGAGGAAGC
>JAYTDE010000724.1:0-6064 GCA_043736195.1 Burkholderiales bacterium
ACAATCCGTTCGGCATCGCGCTCCTGTCACGCCATCCGCTGACCGATGTGCGCACCGTTCAGGACGCCGACGGCATCCCGCATATCGACGCCCGCCTGACCTGGCAGGGGCGGAAAATCCGCGTGCTCGCGGTACACCCGATGCCGCCGATATCGACCGCCTTCGCCGCCAGTCGCGACCGGCAGCTTGCGGCCTGGGCCAGGGGCGCCGGGCTGCAACCGACACTGCTTGCGGGTGACCTCAACGCCACCCCGTGGTCGCGCGCATTCACCGGCCTGGACGCGCTGGGCCTGCGGCGCGCCACCGGGCTCGCACCAACCTGGCCCGCCGCCTTGCGAGGCTGGAGCGGCGTTCCGATCGACCATGTGCTGGCGTCGCGGCACTGGAGGCGCATCGAAAGCTGGCGCGGGCCCGACCTCGGGTCGGACCACGCGCCGGTGCTGGCACGTGTCGCGCTCACTGGCGACTGAGCACGTACCGGTCAGCTCGGCCGGCGAATCTATTTGCCGCGCTCGAGCAATCCCGGATCGGTCGCCATCCCCATCGCCTGGTAGCCCATGCGATCCGCAGGCAGCTTGTCGCGCGGCCCACCGACGGTGTTGTCCGGAACGAAGGCGGCCTGCATGCCGCCGGTCTGCGGATCGCTGGTGGCGCGGTCGAAGTCGGCGACGCCGCCGACCAGCTCCCCGCGACAGCCTGCGGGTCATAGCCTGCGTGTTAGGCTTTCACCTTCCCCGCCGGCTGACCGGCACCCACCTACCAAGAGGCTAAGGCGATGCGCCCGAACAAGATCAAGCAGATGTGGAATGAAGGCAAACCGGTCACCCTGGGCTGGCTGTCGATCGCCAACAGCTTTTCCGCCGAGGTGATGGCGCGCCAGGGTTTCGATGCGCTGTGCGTCGACTTGCAGCATGGCACCAACACCATGGGCGACCTGATCCACATGCTGCAGGCGGTCTCGCAGACCGACACCGTGCCGGTGGTGCGGGTACCGTGGAATGATCCGTCGACCATCATGAAGGCCCTCGACTATGGCGCCTACGCGATCATCGTGCCCCTGGTGAACAACGCGGCTGACGCCGCCGCAGCGGTGGCTGCCTGCCGCTATCCGCCCACCGGCATCCGCTCCTCCGGCCCGATCCGCGCCCAGCACTACGGCGGCGCCGACTATCTGGCGAAGGCCGATGACGAGATCCTGGTAATAGCGATGGTGGAAACCCGCGAAGGCCTGGCCAATCTCGACGCCATCTGCGCCACGCCCGGGCTCGACGCCATCTATATCGGCCCCTCCGACTTGTCGTTTGCGCTGGGCCTGCCGCCGCGCATGGACAACCCCGACCCGCTGCACCTGGCCACCTGCGACAAGATTCGCGAAGCCGCGCACCGCCACGGCAAGAAGGCCTGCATGCATTGCGTCAGCGCCGCCTTCGCCGCCGGCGCGATCAAGCGCGGCTTCGATCTGGTGATGCTGACCTCGGACCTGAACTGCATGATCGCCGGCGCCAGAAAGCAACTCGACGATCTCAAGAGCGCCATCAATTGAAGCGATGACAAGATGAACACCACGACGCCAGGCGCTCCAGTGGCCGTCATCGGGCAAGGCGCGCTGCGCGGCACGCGCGAAGCCGGCGTGGCGGTGTTTCGCAACGTGCCGTATGCGGAACCGCCAGTCGGCCGCTTGCGCTTCCAGCCGCCGGCGCAGGGGCCATCGTGGTCCGGCGAACGCGACGCCAGCCGGCACGGCGCGATCGCGCCGCAGCCGCCCTCGCGCCTGCGCGCCGCGATGGGCGATTTTTCGCATCCGCAGTCGGAAGACTGCCTGGCAGTCACGGTCTGGACCCCGGCGGCGGACCAGGCACGCCGGCCGGTGCTGGTCTGGCTGCACGGCGGCGCCTTCATGAGTGGCGCCGGATCGCTGCCCTGGTATTCCGGCGCCACCCTTGCCCATCGCGGCAACATGGTGGTGGTGGGCGTGAACTATCGACTGGGGGCCTTGGGCTTCATGCACCTGCCCGGGGTCAGCGCAGCCAACCTGGGGCTGCAGGACCAGTTCTGCGCGCTCGACTGGGTCAGCCGCAACATCACAGCGTTTGGCGGCGACCCCGACAACATCACCGTCGCCGGTCAATCGGCCGGCGGTTTTTCGGTGCTGGCCATGTTGGCCCTGCCGCGCGTGCGTGCGCAATTTCGCCGCGCCATCGCTCAAAGCGCACCCTTCGGGCGCGTGATGCGCCCGCCCGCTGTCGCGGCCGAGAATGCGCGGCGCTTGCAGGAACTGCTGGGCATCAAATCTTCAGCCGACTGGCTTGCGGTTGGCGCCACCGAGATCGTGGCAGCCCAGGTCAAGCTGACCATTGCAACGGCTGAATTCGCCAATGCGGTGCCGCCGTTCGGCCCGGTGGCCGATGGCGTCCTGTTCGGCGACGATTTAATGCCCGCAGCCCTGGCCGGCGCCGCCGAACGCGACCTGCTGCTGGGCCACACGCGCGACGAGATGGCGGCGTTTTTCGCCATCGACGAGCGGGTGAAAAACGCCAACCCGGATGCCATCGAAGGCCGCTTTCGCGCCCATTTCGGTGCTGCCGCCAACGCCGCGCAGAACGAGTACCGGCAACGCGCACGCAGTCCGTCGGCCATGCATTTGCTGGGCGAGATGGCCGGCGACGCGCTGTTCAACGGCGGCTGCTTCGCCTTCGCCGAACGGGTCGCCGCGCTGGGACGGCCGGCGCATGTGTTTCGCTTCGACTGGGCGGCAGCGGACAATCCCTTCGGTGCCTGCCACTGCATCGAACTGCCGTTTGTCTTCAACAACCTGGACCACTGGTCAGCGCCGATGCTGGACGGCGGCGACCCCGCCACCATGGCGACACTGGCTACCCGCGTGCAGGACGCATGGATCGCCTTCGCACGCGGCGGCGATCCCTCGCATCCCGCCCTGCCGGCATGGCCACGCTTCGGCCAGGCCGCGCGCGCGGTCATGCTGCTCGATGCCGAACCCGGCGTGCGCAACGATCCCGCCGGCCGCGCACGCTGGCACTATTGGCCGTGAACTCGCTTCACCCACTGCTGGATTGGCACGACCAATGCTTTCCCGGATTACACATGCGCGCCACCAGCGCACCCAACTGACAGGAGAACGGGCATGACTGGTCGCATCACAACCTTTCTGGCTTTGCTGATATCGCTTGCCGGTGCCACATCCGCACTTGCGCAAGAGTGGCCCGCGCGGCCGCTCAAGATCATCGTGCCCTTTGCCGCCGGCGGCAACACCGACGCGATTGCGCGCCTTTTGGCGCCCAAACTGGCGGAGGCGCTGGGGCAGGCGGTGGCGGTTGAAAACAAGGCCGGCGGCGGCGGCATGATCGCCGCCGATTTCGTCGCCAAGGCCGCGCCTGACGGCTACACCCTCTTGATGTCGTCCACCGGCCCGCATGTGGTGATGCCGGCGCTGGCGCCGAAGATTCCCTATGACCCGGTCAAGGATCTCGCCCCGGTCAGCAACGTCGGCAGCAACGCGCTGGTGCTGTTGCTGCATCCATCGGTACCGGCGAAAAACGTGGCCGAGCTGATCGCGCTGCTCAAGCGCGAGCCCGACAAGTGGGCCATCGGTTCGGGCGGCATCGGCAGCACCACCCACATGTCGGGCGAGCTGTTCAAATCGATCGCCGGGGTCAGCATGACGCACATCCCGTTCAAGGGCGGCGCGCCGCTGGCGATCGCATCTCTCGGCGGTGAGGTGCCGATTTCGTTCAACAACATGTTCGATGCCCTGCCGCACATGAAGACGGCTAAGCTGCGCGGCCTGGCCGTGACCAGCGCCAAAAGGCAGCCGCAGGCACCGGAGCTGCCGACCCTGGCAGAGTCGGGCCTGCCCGGCTATGAATCGGGACCGTGGAACGGCATCGTGGCGCCGGGCAAGACGCCGCCGGAGCTTGTCAATCGCCTGTCCGGGGTGATCCAGAAAATCGTCCGCGACCCGGCCTTTCAGACACGCTTGAACGAAATCGGTTCGGTCGCCATCGGCGACACGCCAGAGCAGTTCCGCGCCTACATCAGCGTCGAACTGGCGCGCTGGAGCAAGGTGGTGCGGGATTCCGGCACCAAGCTCGAGTAAGCAGGCACGGCCCGCAAGGACTACCCTATGCATACCCAGGTTGGCATCATCGGCGCCGGCCCCGCCGGTCTCTTGCTCTCGCACATGTTGCTTAAGGCCGGCGTCGAGTCGGTGGTGCTCGAACGCGGCAACCGCGACCATGTCGGCACGCGCTTGCGTGCCGGTGGCCTTGAACACGGCACGGTGGCGCTGCTGGAGGCGGTAGGCCTGGGCCGGCGCATGCGCGAAATCGGATTGATCGTCAACAGCACCGACTTCCGCTTCGATGGCCAGGGCCATCGGGTGGATTTCATGGCGGCCACCGGGCACTCGTTCATGATCTACCCGCAGTACGAGATCGTCACCGACCTCATCGATGCGCATTCCGCCGCCGGCCGCACGGTGCTGTTCGACACACCGGTCACGCGGATTTCCGGCATCGACGGGCCGCGCCCGACCATCCACACCACCGCGAACGGCGCTCCCGCCCTATTGACCTGCGACTTCATCGCCGGCTGCGACGGCTACCACGGCGTGTGCCGCCAGGCGATTCCCGCCTCGGTACTCAAAGTGTATGAGGAGAATTACCCATTTGGCTGGTTGGGCATCCTGGCCGAAGTGGCGCCGCCGTCGCTCGAGGTCGCCTACAGCTGCCACGAACGCGGTTTCGCGATGATGAGCTTTCGCGCCCCCGAGATCAGCCGCATGTACCTGCAGTGCCCGGCCGACGACCGCGCCGAGAACTGGTCGGATGACCGCGTGTGGAACGAATTGCGCCTGCGCCTGGATGTGCCGGAGCGGCCACCGGTCAAGGAAGGGCGGATCATCCAGAAAAGCGTGACGGCGATGAAAAGCTTCGTCATCGAACCGATGCAATACGGGCAACTCTTCATGGCGGGTGACGCCGCGCACATCGTGCCGCCGACCGGCGCCAAGGGTCTCAACTCCGCGATGGCCGATATCAGCGTGCTGGCGCCGGCATTCGCCGCCTTCTACAAGACCGGCAAACGCGAGCTTCTTGAGAGCTACTCCGCGACTGCGTTGAAGCGCACCTGGCAGGTACAGCGCTTTGCCGCCGACATGTGCACCCTCTTGCACCGCTTTCCCGACGGCAATGCGTTCACCTGGCGGGTGCAGCGCGAACGCCTCCAATACATGACAGGCACACCTACCGGCATTCGTACCTATGCCGAGAGCTTCGTAGGCCTGCCCTTCGAATCCTGACTAAAAGCGTAGCCAAGCGGCACGCTGATACCATTGTCGCTGGCGCAGGTGCGGAATGCGGCCTGACCGCCACGGGCATCGACCTCGCAACCCACTCATCCCCGCGACTCCTCCCCACCACGCCTCCCCCATGACACCTCTGGAACTGATTTTCATCCCCGGCCAGCCGCGCCTGGCGGCCGATAGCTGCGGCGACGGCCCGCTGCTGGTGTTCATGCACGGCATCGGCGGCAACCGCTCCAACTGGCAGGATCAACTGCCGGCTTTCGGCGCCCATTTCCGCGCCGTGGCGTGGGACGCGCGCGGCTACGGGGCCAGCGACGATTACGACGGCGCGCTGGATTTCGGCGCCGATTTCAGCGCCGACCTGCTGCGCACCCTCGACCACCTGGGCGCCCGCAAGGCGATCCTGTGCGGCCTGTCGATGGGCGGGCGCATCGCCCAGGCCTTCTTCGATCGCCACCCCGAACGGGTTGCCGCCATGGTGCTGTGCGATACCGCGGCCGACTTCGTAACCGACCTGACGCCGGCGCAGCGCGCCGAGTTCGTGCGCCTGCGCAAGGCGCCGCTGTTGGCCGGCGGCGAACCCCGCGACATCGCGCCGGTGGTGGCGCGTACCCTGATGGGACCGCAGGCGACGCCTGCCCACATGCAGCGCCTGATCGACAGCATGAGCGCCTTGCACAAGGAAAGCTACCTGAAGGCGATCGACGCCAGCTACGGCGACTCCGCGCGCCGCCTGAAGCC
>JAYTDE010000725.1:0-3887 GCA_043736195.1 Burkholderiales bacterium
CGGCAGCAAGTGCTCAAGCGCCGGCTTGAATCGATCAAGCGCATCCATGCGGCGACCGATACCCTGGAAGAGCGTATCGATGAACTGGCCGAGACCGAGCGCCAGATAACCGTACAGGTGATGAGCCTGGACAACCTGCGCCTGGAGATCGAAGCCATGCTGGGCCAGAACATGTTGGAGCCTGCGCAAGGCGTATCCGGTTTCGACGTTTCGCTGTAGCCGGCGCTAAGTCGCGGCACCGGCTCGGCGTGCCGCGCATGATCAGCCGATCACGCACCGACGCGAACGGCTTTCGGTTCAAGCGCAATTTCCTGTGAGCAGCAGGTACTTTTTGTGAAGCTCCGCGTGCGACTCGACAAAATCGGGATCGCCGGGAATGCAATCGACCGGACACACCGCGCGGCATTGAGGTACCTCGTAATGCCCGACACACTCGGTGCAGAGGGCCGGATCGATCTCGTAGATTTCGCTTCCCGGCGCGATCGCCTGGTTGGGACATTCGGGCTCGCAGAGATCGCAGTTGATGCAACGATCGGTGATGGTCAGCGCCACGGGAGTTCCACGGCCATGTGCAAAAGCGCTATTCGCGCGGCGTCTTGGCCAGCTTTTCGTCGAGCCGGCGCTTGACCGAGGGCGAGACGAATTTGCTCACATCGCCACCCAGGGTGGCGATTTCGCGCACCAGCGTGGCCGACACATACTGGTATTGCTCCGAGGGCGTCATGAACATGGTCTCGGCCTCGGGCATCAACTGCCGGTTCATGCCGGCCAGCTGGAATTCGTACTCGAAATCCGACACCGCGCGCAAGCCGCGCAGGATCACCTGTGCGTCGTGCTCCTTGACGAAATTGACCAGCAGGCCGCGGAACACCTCGACGCGCAGGTTCGGAACATCGGCCAGCGCCTCGCGCGCAAGCTGCAGACGCTCGTCGAGTGTGAACATCGGCCGCTTCGAACGGCTGTCGGCAACCCCGAGAATCACCTCGTGATACAGCTTCGAAGCACGTCGAAAAAGGTCTTCGTGCCCACGCGTCAGCGGGTCGAATGTGCCGGGGTAGACTGCGCGTACCTTGCCGTGAGTCATGGCGAAACCTTGCTTGGAGCCCGCAGGTCGAAGCCGACCCCGGGAATTCACCGCTTCGCAGCTGCATGCCGCCTGCGCCTTCGTCGATCGCTTTCTCAGGTTGATGGCGCCTGCTGCGATCGCTTCAACAACTGGTAGTAAACCGCACTCGCGCGACCCGATTTCAATATCGCCCAAGGGGCATCGGGCACAAATACCGCCCCCGATTCGACATAAACCAGGCCCGCCGGCGAGGCCAAAGCGGCAACGCGCGGCCATACCTGATCAAGCAAACCCTGATCGAACGGTGGATCGAGAAAAATCAGGTCGAACCCGCCCGCCCCTGAATCCGAAAATTGTAGCGCATCGATGCCGACGATCCGTGCCCGTGCACCGCAATCGAGCGTCGAGACGGAGACAGCCAGCGCCGCACGTGCCCGTGCATCGCGCTCGACCATCACCACTTCGCGCGCATTGCGTGACAAGGCCTCGAAGGCCAATGCGCCGCTGCCGGCAAACAAATCGAGGCAACGCATGCCGGTCAAGTCTTGCCCAAGCCAGTTGAACAGGGTTTCGCGCACCCGGTCAGGGGTCGGACGCAGGCCCGGCAGCTCGGGAAATTTCAGCATACGACTGCGCCACTGCCCGCCGATGATACGCACCTGGCTTGCTGCGGCCGGGCGGCGTGCGACGGGCTGGCGGATTTTCATGGAATGATCATAACCCGGTGCGGGATCCGGCCTCATTGCCTATGCGTCTGCGAGCGGTCAGTGGCGAAACAGCTCCAGCGCCGCCCCCACGTCATGCCCACGCAAATAGCGCCCGTGAACATAGGCCGACTGCACCGCGTCCAGGCGCAGGCGGGCACCTTGCCCCGCGCGGCCCGGCTGCAGCACCCAAATGCCGGCGCCGCTCATGCCTTCGAGTTCGGGCGTGTGGACCAGGGCACCGTCAGCGCGGTTGGCAACTCTGCCGTAGCCGAACAGGCGATCGGCAGGGCAGCGCAGAGCAGCGACTTCCTCATGCCGCCGCGTCAGCACCGTCAATCGGCGCGCCGCCAGCCAGCCGCGCTCGAAACGCGTCAGGGCCGCCGGGTAACCCGACACCAGCACCCGGCGCTTCCGTTCACGCGCACGGCGCTGCACGGCCTGCGACGCACTCCGGGTCATGAATGGCCATAACGCTGCCGCAACCGCCTGCCTGCCTTGCAACAGTCGCTCCACGCCGTCGATCTCCCCGATTTCGATCAGCGCGATATCGACACTCCTGCTTCTTGTCAGACGCGCACCGCCGAGTGGGATCAATCCGTGCCCCGACGCCAGCGGCACCAGAAGGTTGCCCAGGCGCACGCCACCGTCAAATACGTGGGATGCGGTCAACAGCAGCGGGCGCCGGCCGGCCATCAGCAAGGTGGCGGTCCCCAGTACCGCGGCGCGCTGGTAGTCATACAGCACCAGTGGCAAGGTACAAGCGTCGATAACGGCACACGCGCGCCCGAGCGCCGCGTCGCTCACGGCATCGAACGCAAGCCTTGTTTCTCCCAGCCGATCCCATTGCAACATGGCCGCAGGCCGCTTCTAGAAACCGATGCGGGATTTGGTGCGCGCGCGTGCGTCTTCGACGTCCTCCGGCAATAACTCATCGCGCCCGGCCAGGCTGGCATTGCCGAATGCCTTGTTGATCAGGCGCCGCATTTCGCGCGGCGACAGGCTTGACATGCGATCCAGCACCTGCGCGCCCGGCTCGGCCGGAAAACGCCGGCCCCAGTCGTGTTCGGTGCGGATCTCGCGATAAATCACTGTCGCGATGCGGCGCGCCGCTGCCTCGTCCGGGGCTTCGATCTGGTAGACATTCATGCGATTCAGGATCGGATCCGGAATCACCCGGGCGTCGTTGGCGGTCGCGATCCACACCACGTCGGAGGCGTCGATCGGGATCTCGACGAACTCGTCGATGAATTCGGCGGCGGTATCGTGCTCCAGCAGGCTGTAGAGGGCGCCCAGCGGATCGTAGGTGCCGTCGGCGGCCGACTTGTCGATCTCGTCGACCACCATCACCGGGTTGGCGTATTCGCCGCGCAGGAAGGTTTCGAATACCTTGCCGGGCTTGGCATTTTTCCACTGCGACGAAGCGCCGCCGATGATCCAGCCGGCGGTGAGTGAACTCATGGAGATGAAACCGAAGCCTGTGCCCAGCAGTTTCGAGATGCGCTTGGCGAAATGGGTCTTGCCGATGCCCGGATCGCCCAAGAGCAGGATCGGCGCGAGCTCAAGATTGTCACTGCTGGTGACGCAAAGCGACAGTTGGCGCTTGATGTCGTCTAGCACATCGGAGAAATTCGGCAAGTCGTCGTACAACGCGTCCATCACCGGCAAGGCGGAGGGCTTGACCGAAAAACGGCTGCCACCGGCCTTTAGCATCCTCTGGTAAGTGTCGCGCAGCGCGTCGTTCTGGCCGGACTTGATTTCGGCCATGGCGTCCTCGACATCGGCACAATCATAGACACGCTTGTAACCGGCGATCGGAATCGAGAATGCGGAACCGGACATGCTGGGCACAGGCAGGGCAACGGCGCTCATGTTCTCTCCTGGTTGGAAAAACAATCACACTGACACTACAAGCAACGTTCGTGCTCAAGGCGTGTTGACCACAAAGTATGGGAAATGTTGTTACAGCGGAAGTCAGCACTCGCAGCCGATGGCTGCCAGTCAAGAAGCGAGGCCGGCAACGCGCCTGCCAGATCAATCCTCTGCTGACAAACAAGGCCGCGCTCACGACCCCTGGTTGCGACATAGGGAATCGGCCCTGAAGGCGATCCTAAGGA
>JAYTDE010000726.1:0-6638 GCA_043736195.1 Burkholderiales bacterium
CCGCTTCCTCACCTGGAGCGAGATCGCCGATCAACTGCTGCCCTATGTGCGGGAACTCGGGTTCACCCACATCGAACTGCTGCCAATCATGGAGCACCCATTCGACGGCTCCTGGGGCTACCAGCCCACCGGACTGTATGCGCCGACCGCACGCCATGGGTCGCCGCAGGACTTCGCAGCCTTCGTGACACGTTGCCAAGACGCCGGTATCGGCGTCCTGCTCGATTGGGTACCCGGCCACTTTCCGTCCGACCCGCATGCGCTGGCCCGCTTCGACGGCACACATCTGTACGAACATGCCGACCCGCGCCAGGGCCTGCATCGCGACTGGAACACCCTGATCTACAACTACGGGCGCAACGAAGTACGCAATTTTCTTAGCTCCAACGCATTGTTCTGGCTGGAGCGTTTCGGCCTGGACGGCCTGCGCGTCGACGCGGTCGCGTCGATGCTGTACCTGGATTACAGCCGCCCGGCCGGCGAATGGATTGCCAACGCGCATGGCGGCCGCGAGAACCTGGAAGCCGCGCACTTCATTCGCGAAACCAATGGCATGATCGCGGCAGCGTTTCCAGAGGCCTTGGCCATTGCCGAGGAATCGACCGCCTGGCCCGGTGTCTCGCATCCGCTCGCGCAAGGCGGGCTGGGCTTCACCTACAAATGGAACATGGGGTGGATGCACGACACCCTGACGTACATGCGCCATGATCCGGTGCACCGGCGCCATCACCATGGTCTCCTGACCTTCGGCCTGATCTATGCATTCAATGAGAACTTCGTGCTGCCCTTGTCGCACGACGAAGTGGTGCACGGCAAGGGCTCGCTGCTGGCGAAGATGCCGGGCGATCGCTGGCAGCGATTCGCCAACCTGCGCCTGTATTTCGGATTCATGTGGGCGCACCCCGGCAAAAAACTCCTGTTCATGGGTGGCGAATTCGGCCAGGAAGCCGAATGGAATCACGACAGCGAACTCGACTGGGCGGCGCTTGCCGATGCGCAGCATGCCGGTGTCAAGCGCCTGGTGGCCGACCTCAACCGGCTGTACCGCGCATTGCCCGCGCTGCACCAGTGCGACTGCGAAGCGCGCGGTTTCGAATGGATCCACTTCGAGGACCACGAGCAAAGCGTGCTCGCCTTCGTCCGCCGCGGGCGCGACGACGCGGCTCTGGTGGTGGCGATTCTCAACTTCACCCCGGTGCCGCGACCCGGCTATCGCATCGGCGTGCCGCGCGCCGGCCACTACCGCGAGTTGCTCAACAGCGATTCAGCCCTCTACGGCGGCTCCAACATGGGCAATGCGGGCGGCCTGGACTCTCTTGCCGTACCTTGCCACGGGCGTGAACATTCGCTGACCCTGACTCTGCCGCCCTTGTCGTGTGTGCTGCTGGGCTGGAGCTCCTGATGCAGGCGGAACCGGGATGAACGCGCAGCGACAGTCGCACGAGCAAGCGCAGCAGTGGCGTGTACTGCCCGGGCGCGCACATCCGCTGGGCGCCACCTGGGACGGCGGCGGCGTCAACTTCGCGCTGTTCTCCGAACATGCCGAAGCGGTGGAACTGTGCCTGTTCGACGCCGACGCGGCGCGCGAGGCGGTGCGAATCCGCTTAAGCGAACGCAGCGATGGCGTGTGGCATGCCTATCTGCCGGATGCGCGGCCGGGCCAGGCCTACGGCTACCGCTTGCATGGCCCGTACGATCCTGAAAACGGGCAGCGTTTCAATCCGCACAAGCTGCTCATCGATCCCTACGCGCGCGCCTTTGCCGGCCAGTTCCGCTGGACCGACGCGCACTGCGGCTTCCGCGCCGGCCATGCGCGCGGCGACCTCTCGTTCGACCGCCGCGACAACGCCTGGGCCATGCCGCGCGCACGGGTGGTCGATCAGGCCTGCGACCGGGGCGAGGGTCGCCGCCCGCACACGCCCTGGCGCGACAGCGTGATCTGTGAGGCACATGTCAAAGGCTACAGCATGATGAATCCGCAGGTGCCGGCGCACCTGCGTGGCACCTATGCGGGATTCGCCCATCCGGCGTCGATCGCACGCCTTGTCGCCAGTGGCGCCACCGCGGTCGAACTCCTGCCGCTGCACGAGTTCATCGATGAACGCATGCTGGTGCAGAATGAAAAGGTCAACTACTGGGGCTACAACAGCATCGGTTTCTTCGCGCCGGCCGCGCGCTATGCCGGCGGACGCGACCCGGCCACCGAGTTCCGCGCCATGGTGCGGGCCCTGCATGAGGCCGGGCTGGAAGTGATTCTCGACGTGGTCTACAACCACACCGCCGAGGGCGATGAACTGGGCCCCACACTGTCGTGGCGCGGCATCGACAACCGCAGCTATTACCGCCTGGCCGCCGGTGATGCACGCCGCGGTGCCGACTTGAGCGGCTGCGGCAACACCCTGGACTTGGGCCATCCGCGGGTGCTGCAGATGGTGATGGATTCGCTGCGCTTCTGGGCATGCGAAATGCAGGTCGACGGTTTTCGCTTCGACCTGGCCACCGCGCTGGCGCGCGGTGCGGCCGGCTTCGATGCGCGCGCCGCGTTCCTGCAGGCGCTGCGCCAGGACCCCTGCCTGGCGCAGGTCAAGCTGATCGCCGAACCTTGGGATGTAGCCACCTGGGAAACCGGCCGTTTTCCGGCGGGCTTCGCCGAATGGAACGATCGCTACCGCGACGCGCTGCGCGGCTTCTGGCTGACCGCAAGCGTTACCTGCGGCGAACTGGCACGACGCATCGCCGCCTCCTCCGACCTGTTTCGCCACACCGGTCGTAGCCCGCAGGCGAGCATCAATTTCGTCACCGCGCACGATGGCTTCACCCTGGCCGACCTGGTCGCCTACGAATCCAAGCACAACGACGCCAACGGCCAAAATAATCAGGACGGCAACAACGACAATCGCAGCATCAACTGCGGTATCGAAGGGCCAAGTACCGACCCGCGGATCGTGGCTCGGCGCGGGCGCCTGATACGCGCTCTCCTGGCCACGCTTTTCGTGTCGCAAGGCGTGCCGATGCTGCCGGCCGGCGACGATCAGGGCCGCACCCAGGACGGCAATAACAACGCCTACTGCCAGGACAACCCGCTCACCTGGATCGATTGGGACGGGGCGGACGACGACCTGCGCAGCTACTGCGCCACCCTGGCGCGCCTGCGGCGCGCGCATCCGGCACTGCGGCGCCAGGTCTGGTTCGACGGCTCGCCAACGGCTCTGGGTGAACCTGATGTGGCGTGGCTCAAGCGCGACGGCGGCACGATGACCCAGGCCGACTGGGACGACGGCACCAATCGCTGCTTCGGCTTCCTGCTCGGCCGTGTCGACCAGACCGAGGCCGCGGTGCTGGTGCTGCTCAATGGCGCGGCACATGACACCGAGTTCCGGCTGCCACCTTCGCCCGGTGCGACATGGCAACTGCAACTCGACTCCTCGGGCCAGGCCGGCGTTGTCGCAGAGACGGTGGCGCGCGTCCCGGCCGAAGCCCTGCTGCTGTTCGCCTCGGCGTCACGCGGCGCCGCCACCGAGCACCATGCTTGAGCCATGGCGCCGTCTGGCGGCTGCTGCCGGCATCGAGCCCGGCTACTGGGATGGCCTGGGTGCGCGGCGCGACCTGACCGAGGCCACTGCGCGAGCGCTGCTGACCGCGCTGGGCCTCGATCCGGATGCGCAACCCGAAACTTGGGCCCAGGCGCTGGAGAATGCCGCCTGGACCACACCCCTGCCGCCAGTGGTGCTGGTCGCAGCCAGGAGCCCGCCCATAGTCGAACTGGCCCTGCCACTGGCGGCCGCGGAGCAGCCGGTGGCGTGGCAGGTCAGGCTGGAGTCCGGCTTGCTGCATCTGGGCAGCGCGCAGCCCGCGCGACTGGAACATGACAACGCGCGCGACATCGCCGGGGTTGCCACCGCACGCTACCGTCTGACTCTCGATCTGCCGACCGCAATCGAGCCGGGCTATCACCACCTGCTGCTGCCGGCCCTGGGCGCCACCGCCGCGCTGCTGGCGATTCCGGCGCGCTGCCACCTGCCGCCTTTTCTTGCAGAAGGCGGCCGCTGCTGGGGGTTGGCGGTGCAGCTCTACTCGCTGCGCTCGCGGCGCAACTGGGGCATCGGCGACTTCACCGACCTGGCGCGGGTGGCGACCATCGCCGGGCATGCCGGCGCCGCCCTGATCGGACTCAACCCCCTGCATGCACGCCATCTCGCACGCCCCGACGAAGCCAGCCCCTATGCGCCGTCGTCGCGCCTGGCGCTTGATCCGATGCTTCTGGACGTCGAGGCGGTCGCCGACTTCGCCACCTGCAGCGCGGCGCGGACGTTGGTCGAAGGCGCGCAATTCCAGGCCCGTCTCGGGCAGGCGCGCCGCACCCCACTGGTCGACCATGCGGCGGTGACTGCGCTCAAGCTGCCGGTCCTTCACCTGCTGTTCGAGCATTTTCGCGCGCAACGACCGGAACGACAGGATGCGCGCGCTGCAAGCTACGCAGCCTTCGTGGCACGCGGCGGACGCGATCTCGAGCACTTCGCCAGCTTCGAAGCCTTGCGTCTGTGGTTCCTTGAACGCGACGGCCGACTGGCCGGCTGGCGCGACTGGCCGGCCGAATGGCAGGAGCCCGACGGCCCCGCGCTGTGCGGGTTTCGCGCACAGTATCCGGCGCGGGTCGAGTTCCAGTATTACCTGCAGTGGCAGGCCGACCTGCAGCTGCACGACGCGGCGACAGCCGCGCGCGTGGCCGGCATGCGCATCGGGCTGTATCGCGACCTCGCGGTGGGTGCGGCCGCGGATGGCGCCGAATGCTGGGGCGGGCAGGATCTGGTCGCCCCCGGCATCAGCGTCGGCGCGCCGCCCGACCTGCTCAATCGCGAAGGCCAGGACTGGGGCCTGCCGCCATGGAACCCGCGCGCACTGCAACGACGCGAATACGACCTGTTCCGGGTCCTGCTGGCCGACAACATGCGTGCCGCCGGCGCCTTGCGCATCGACCACGTGATGGCCCTGACCCGTCTGTTCTGGATCCCCGCAGGCATGCGCGGCGCCGCCGGCGGCTATGTCAGGAACGCGTTTGACGCTCTGGCCGGCGTCGTGGTCCTCGAAAGCGTGCGCAACCAATGCATGATCATCGGCGAAGACCTGGGATCGGTACCCGAGGGCTTGCGCGAAGCGCTGGCCGCGCGCGGCTTCCTGTCGTACCGGGTCGTGCTGTTCGAGCGCCACTGGGCCGGCGATGGCTCGTTCAAGCGGCCCTGGGAATACCCGGCACAGGCACTTGCCACCGTGGTCACGCACGACATGCCGACCATTGCCGAGTACTGGAGCGGCGGCGACATCGACCGGCGCGCCGGGCTCGGGCTGTTCCCGGAACCCGCCTTGCGCGATGCCGAGGCGGCGCGGCGCGAGCCGGAACGCCAGGGATTGCTGCGTCTGCTGGAGGAGTTGGGCCTGGCGCCGGCCGAACCGTCCGCACCCGGCGCGGCAGCCGCCGCCCTGCATGGCGCCCTGGCGCGCTGCAACGCCATGCTGGCGGTGGTGCAGATTGACGATATCAGCGGTGAAACCGAACCGGTGAATATCCCCGGCACCCATCGCGAGTATCCGAACTGGCGGCGCAAGCTGTCGTTGGATATCGAGGATCTCGGCGCCGATCCGCGCTGGGCCGCATTGGCCGACACCATGCGCGCCGCCGGCCGCGCCTGAGGAGCTTCAGGCCGCGCGCAGCGCCGCTGCCGCCCCCAGCAGCGCCGGCGCCTGCGCCACGATCACCTGTGTCGGAATGGCCGCCACATACGCGTGCTGCGCCGCCTTGGCCTCGAAGCGCGCGCGGAAGCGGCTGCCGATCAAAAGCGGCAGCAGAAGCGGCGCGATGCCGCCGCCGATATACACGCCGCCGCGCGCGCCGCCGATGAGCGCCAGATCGCCGGCCACCGCGCCGAGCACCGCGCAGAACACATCGACCGCACGCAGCGCGCGCGCGTCCGTGCCGTCGAGCGCGCGCGCGCTGACCTGGGCGGCGGCGAGCGGCTCGCATGGCACACCGTCGAGCGCGGCGAGCGCGGCATAGAGCGCTTCGAGCCCGCGACCGGACAGAATCGACTCGTTGGTTACGCGCGGCGAGGCGCGCCGCAGAAATGCCGCGATCGCGATCTCCTGCTCGTCTTGTGGAGCGAATCCGGCATGCCCGCCCTCGCCCGCGATGGCGATCCATTCGCCGCGATGTGGCACCAGGATCGCCAGCCCGAGCCCGGTACCGGGGCCAAGCACGGCCAGCGGAGCAGCCACGCGCGCCGCCCCGGCACCGATCCGGCGCAGATCGCGCGGCGCCAGCGCGGGCAAGGCCAGCGCCAGCGCCTCGAAATCGTTGAGAACGACAAGGCGCTCAAGTCCCAACGCGGCGCGCAGGTCCGCCTGCGAAAACTGCCAGGCACTGTTGGTGAAGCGAAACAGGTCGCCGCCGATCGGCCCGGCCACCGCCAGGCAAGCCGCGACCGGCCGCGCGCCAACCTGCCGCAGATACGCGGCGAGGGCGGCGAGCGGTGTCGGATAGTCGGCGCAACCGAGCACGCGCGGTTCGCGCAAGCCGGTATCGCGCCCGCACACAGCCGCGCGCAAGCGGGTACCGCCGATGTCGGCCACCAGCCATTCGGCAG
>JAYTDE010000727.1:0-3375 GCA_043736195.1 Burkholderiales bacterium
GCTGCGCGGTCCACTTTATCTTGAGCGTGCTCACCAGGGCTGCCGCGAACGTCAATATCGCCCCGATCCCAAGACCGATTCGGCCGTTACCTGCGCCGCCAGATCGCGCTCGATGCCTTGTACGGCAGCGCCGAAACACATTTGCGCCGCCTGGCCGGCTTGCCGGCGCCGACCCAGGGCGAAGGACACGAGCGCAGGCCCGCGCATGCGGGGTTCCGTGCGGAGGTACGCGCCTTTCTGGCAGCACAACTAAGCCCCGAGCTGGTACGCGCATCACGCCTGAACACCTCGGTATTTGCCGAAGCCGATATCGGCATGGAGTGGCACCGCCGCCTCTACCGGCAAGGCTGGGTGGCCCCGACCTGGCCGCTCGAGCATGGCGGCACCGGCTGGAGACTGGAACAGCGCTGGATTTTCGAGACCGAATGCGCGGTGGCCGGCGCCCCGGCCCTGTCGCCCCTGGGCCTGCGCATGGCCGGCCCGGTCATCATGCGCTTCGGCACGCCGGAGCAAAAAGCGCACTACCTGCCGCGCATGCTGGCCGGCGACGATTACTGGTGCCAGGGCTATTCCGAGCCGGGCTCGGGCTCCGATCTGGCATCGCTTGCCACTCGCGCGGTGCGCGACGGCGACCATTATGTGATCAACGGCAGCAAGATCTGGACCACCCACGCGCATTTCGCCAATCGCATGTTCGCCCTGGTGCGCAGCGGCGAGGCCACGCCCAAGAAGCACGAGGGCATCAGCTTTCTCCTGATCGACATGGCCGCGCCGGGCATCACGGTGCGGCCGATCCGCGGTGTCTCCGGCGACCACGAAGTCAATCAGGTGTTCTTCGACGACGCGCGGGTGCCGGTCGCCTGCCGGCTGGGCGATGAAGGGCAGGGCTGGAGCATCGCCAAGTACCTGCTCGAATTCGAGTGCGGCGGCGCGATCGCGGCCGGGCGCACCCATGCCGCGCTGCGCCGCGTGCTGCGCCTGCGGGACGGCCATGCCGGCGGCGCAGCGCGCACCCTCGAAGCCGACGATGTGCTCGCCATCGCCGCGGTGGAGGCCGACCTGCGCGCGCTCGGGGCCACCGAATTGCGCGTCATGTCCACGCTTGCGGTGGGGCAGAACCCGGGCAGCATCTCGTCCCTGCTCAAGCTGCGCTGGAGCGAGATCCACCAATCGGTCACGCGCCTGGGGCTGCGCCTGCTGGGTGCCGACGCCCTGGCCTGGGAGTCGCAACGCCCGCTGCACCTGCACGACGCGGAAGCGGTGCTGGCGGAGGCGGCGCGCCCGCTTGTGGCCGGCTACCTCAACGCGCGTGCCTTCACCATCTTCGGCGGCACCTCGGAGATTCAGCGCGAGATCATCGCCCGCGAGTGGGTGGGATACTGGCAAATTGCAGCGCACCGACGTTCAACCTTTATCACGGAGGCCATACATGAAATTCAAGCCGGGTTTGCTTGTCCGTATGTTCATCGCGTTGGTGCCAAGCCTTGCCTGCGCGTCGCTCGCGCACGCGCAAGCGCTGTCGAACCGGCCGATCCGCCTGATCCTGCCCTACACCCCCGGCGGCCCGGTGGACCTGTCGGCGCGCGTGCTGGTCGACGCCATCGCGCCGATCCTGGGCGTGCCGGTGGTGGTCGAGAACCGGCCCGGCGCCAATGGCAAGATCGCAGCCGAGGCGGTGGCGCGTGCCGAGCCCGACGGCCATACCCTGATGGTCGGCGGCAGCACGCAATATGTGATGCTGCCCCTGCTGGACAAGAGCGTGAACTTCCGGCCGTTCGAGGATTTCCGCATGGTCTCGATCTACACCAAGTACGACATCGTCTTCATGGCCGGTGCGTCCACCGGCATCAAGACCATGAAGGAACTGCTGGCGAAAATGCAGGACCCGAAAGAGGACGTGATCTATGCCTCGATCGCGCAGCCGCAGATGACGCCGACCGGCTTGGCCTACCTGGTGTTCTCCAAGATGTACAAGGGCAATGCGCGCGTCATCAGCTATCCGGGTCAGGCGCCTGGCACGCTCGACCTTTTGGCCGGGTGCGTGACCTTCGCCACCTACACCTTGACCGGCAGCCTGCAGCACATCCAGAGCGGCAAGCTCAACGCGCTGGCGGTGGCGTCGCCCACCCGCATAGCCCAGCTGCCGGATGTGCCGACCATGGCTGAAGCCGGCTTTCCGGAATTCATGACGGCCAACAACTGGTTGCCGTGGATCGCCGTCGCCGCGCCGGCGCGCACGCCGGACGCGATCGTGGGCACCATCAACCGCGCCATCGTGCAGGCCGCCGCCACCGAAGCGTTCAAGGCCAAGTTCGCACCCACCGGCTTGCTGCTGCAGGCAACCAGCAGTGCTGCGCAGGACCAGGCGGCATGGCGCGCCGAATACGATCGCTTAGGTGCGACGCTCAAGCGCTTCGACATCAGCCTGCCGGACGAGAAGAAGCCGTAATTCCGGCGTGCCAACCAAGATCAACGGAGACCGCAGGCGATGAGTGTGGATTTCACCCCCGAGCAGCAGCAGATTCGCGACAGCGTAACGAAACTGTGCGCCGAATTCGGCGACCAATACTGGCTTGCGCGCGATTCCGACGGCCGTTTCCCCGAGGAGTTCTGCAAGGCCATCGCCGACCATGGCTACATGGGCATCGCCATGCCGGTCGAGTACGGCGGCGCCGGCCTGGGCATCACCGAGGCGGCGCTCCTGATGCAGGCGATCTCGCAATCCGGCGCCGGCAACGGCGGCGTGTCGTCGATCAGCATCGGCATCTTCGGCCTGAACCCGGTGGTGCGCTTCGGCACCGAAGAGCAGAAGCGGCGCATGCTGCCACCAGTGATCAAGCGCGAACACATCGCCTGCTTCGGCGTGACCGAACCCAACACCGGGCTCGACACCACGCGGCTGAAGACGCGCGCGGTGCGCCGTGGCGACCATTATGTGGTGCACGGCCAGAAGACCTGGATCTCCACCGCGCAGGTGGCCAACAAGATCCTCCTGATCGCCCGCACCGCCGAAGAAGGCGGGGCGACCAGGCCGATCGACGGACTGTCGCTCTTCTATACCGACCTCGACCGCTCAAAGGTGGAGATTCGCGAGATCGACAAGATGGGCCGCAAGTGCGTCGACTCCAACCAGGTGTTCATCGACGGCCTGGAGATTCCGGTCGAGGACCGCATCGGCGAGGAAGGCCGCGGCTTTCGCTACCTGCTGCACGGCATCAACCCGGAGCGCATCCTGATCGCCGCCGGGCTGGTGGGCCTGGGCCGGGTCGCGCTCGAAAAGGCCACGCGCTATGCCAAGGAACGCGTGGTGTTCGACCGCCCGATCGGCATGAACCAGGCGATCCAGCATCCGCTGGCGCACAGCTGGGCCGAGCT
>JAYTDE010000728.1:0-3516 GCA_043736195.1 Burkholderiales bacterium
GCCGTGCCGATGCCCACCGAGGTACCGCCACCACCGGCGGCGGTATTGGCGAAGACGTCGGAGAACTGTGCGGCGGAACCCTTGAACCCCACAGTGGCAGAGTTCGAGATGTTGTTGCCGATCACATCCAGATTCTTGGCCGAGGCATTGAGCCCGGATAATCCTTGCTGAAAACTCATTTCCTGTTTCTCCCGGAAAAGCGCGCTTACATGACCTGCTTGATCTTGCTCCAGTCGAGCGTGCCGTTGCTGGTACGCACGACAAGCCCGTTGCTGCCGTTGGACACGCCGTCGACCCGGCTCACCGCAAGCGGCTGCACGCTCGCATTGGCGCCGCCCTGCCTGGCGCTCACGGCAAAGCTGTAGCTGCCGTCGGCGGCGGCGGCGCCCGCATCGGTCTTGCCATCCCATTCGAAGCTGTGGATGCCGGCTGCCAGATTGGCAAGCGTGGCGCGGTGCACCACCTGCCCGCCCGGGGAAGACACCGTTACCGTGACCTGGTCGGCGCCATCCTTGAGCTCGAATCCGGCGCGCGCGCTACCACCAGCCAAAACGATGCCGCTGCCTTCAGCCAGCACCTGGCGCCCGACCATCGTTGCGGCCTGCAGCGCCTGCGCACCCTGATTGCTGTCCAGCAGTTTGTTAAGCGTCTGGTTGAGTTTCTCGATGCCATTGACGGTGTTGATCTGCGCCAGCTGACTGGTCACCTGGGCGTTGTCGAGCGGATTCAAGGGATCCTGATTCTTCATTTGCGCCACCAGCAGGGTCAGAAAACGATCCTGCCCGCTGTCGGTGGCGTCAGTCGCGCTCGTGCTCTTTGTGCTGGCGGCGTTCAAGGCGGCGTACGGATTGCTCGCCTGCTCACTGCTGATTGCGCTGGCCATGGGCTGGATTCCCGAAAAATGATCAGTTGTTGCCCAGCTGCAGGGTTTTCTGCAGCAGGGACCTGGCGGTATTCATCACTTCGATATTGTTCTCGTACGAGCGTGCCGCCGAGATCATGTTGACCATTTCCTCGGCGACGTTCACGTTGGGCAGGGATACGTAACCCTGGGCATCGGCCATCGGATGCTTCGGATCGTGCAGCCGGCGCGGCGCGGACTCGTCGGTTACGACCTGGCGCACCCGCACCCCCTGGACACCGGTGGCGGCCGATTCCCGCGCCTGCATAGCCTCGAACACCACGTGTCGCGCCTTGTAGGTCTGGCCATCCGGGCCCGCCGCCGATTCGGCATTGGCCAGATTGGAGGCAACCACGTTCAAGCGCTGGCCCTGGGCGGTGGCGCCGGAACCGGCGATGCGGAATGCGGAGAATAGCGACATGGTCAGGCCTACCCGGTGATCGCGCTCATGATCGACTTGATCTGGCCGTTAAGAAAACGCAGCGAGGCTTCATAACGGATCGCGTTGTCGGCGAAATGGGCGCGTTCGGCATCCATTTCCACGCTGTTGCCATCCACCGAGGATTGGGTCGGTGTGCGGTACTGGATTGACTGGGCGGCGCCGCCCGGGCGTGGTGCCAGGTGGCCGGGGTTGGTGGCAGCCAGTCCCGCGGCGGGGGTACCGCCTGCCCCCATGGCGCCGGCCAGGGCGCGCCCGAAATCGAAGTCCGCCGCCTTGTATCCCGGCGTATCGGCATTGGCGATGTTCGCCGCCAGCACCTGCTGGCGTTCCGAACGCAGGCCGAGCGCCGTGCTGTGAAACCGCAATGCATCGTTGAGCTTGTCGATCATGTTGTGCCCGCTTGAGTCCGCATGTCCTTGATTCGGTCGCCACCCTTGCCGCTTGGGCGGAGGCTATGGCGCAGGACGTTCAATGGCGACCATTGCACCAAAACCTTGAGCCTCTCGATGGCGCGAACAGGCGGGATTTTCCGCGTCTGATCGAGACCAGAGCACCTGCGGTGGCTGCGTAAGCTCGGCCTCACCATTGATCAACCAGCCCTTCCATCCCGAGATGAACCCCTATTCGCCCGCCCCGACCTGCCGTCCACGCATGCCAGCCGCGGTAGTGGCGCTTCTAGCGGTCGCCGCTGTTTTCGGTGCAGCTCTTTTGGGCATCTCGCCCGCAAACGCCCAGCCGCAGAGCGCCGCTGCCGACGGCATCAAGCTTTACCTGGAACGTGCAGCCACCGGCCTGCCCGGCCGGGTGGAAGTGGTGCTTGGCCGCCTTGATGAACGCCTGCAACTCGCACCCTGTGCGCGCGTCGAACCTTTCCTTCCGGCCAACAGCCGGCTATGGGGCAAGACGCAGATCGGCTTGCGCTGCGCCGAAGGTGCTTCCTGGAGCGTCTACCTGCCGGTGGACGTCCGCGTATTCGCGCCAGCCCTGATCGCCACCCGCACCATCGGCTTCGGCCACAGCGTAGGCCCGGACGACACGCGTCTGGAAGAGGTGGAAGTCAGCCGTGAGCCGGGTGCGCCCTTGGCCGACCTGCCGGGCCTTGACGGCAAAACCGCAGCCCGGGTGATTGCCGCCGGACAGATTCTGCGCGCCGAGCACTTTCGCACGCCGCCCGCCATCGGTGCGGGCGACACCGTGCGCCTGGTACTGAACGGCGCCGGATTCTCGATCAGCGCCAGCGGCCGTGCCCTGTCGGCAGCCGCAGAAGGCCAGTCGGTGCGCGTCCAGACCGATTCCGGCCGCGTGGTGCAAGGTGTGGCACGCAGCGGGCGGCTGGTCGAAATGCGCCTGTAGGCATGGGCAAACATGGATGAAAGCGGTTTTTCACCCCTTGATCCGGGCTAAAGTTTTGGCTGCAAGCGACGTAAACCCGGCATGTGCCGCATTCCGCGCACCGTTTCGCAGCGCCATTCCGGCCTGCGTGCAGGCGGATCGGCCCGAACCACGATGGGAGAGCACCACATGAAGGTCAACGGATCCACAGACTCGATGCGCCCCGATCTGGCCACCGGAAAACCGGCCGCCAAGAGCGCTGCCGCCGGTGTCAACGGCAATCGTGAAGCACCCATGGTGCGCCTGTCGGGCGTGTCGGCTTCACTGGCTGCAGGTGACAGCAGCCCGGCTTTCGACGCCTCGAAGGTCGCCAGCATCAAGCAGGCGATCCGCGACGGCCGCTTCGAGGTCGATTCCGGCGTCGTTGCCGACAAGCTGATCGCCAACGTCAACGAATTGTTCGGCAAGGTCCACTAGTTCCGTCCCCATGGCCATTACCACAGCCCATGCCGGCCCCAAAGCCCAGCCGCGCCACCGCATACTGGCAAGCCGCCTGCAAGAGTTGCTGCGGCAGGAGCACGCGGCGCTCGTGGATGACGACACCGCGGCCATCGTCCGCTTGACCGCAGCCAAGGAACAGGTCCTGGGCGACCTGATCGTAGCCCTGGGCGACAACGCCTTCGAGCGTGGTTTGGCGCGCGACGCGGCAAACCGGCACGACCCCATCCTGGTTGGCGCCTTACGTGAAGCCGCGGCGGCCAATGCCGTCAATGCGCAATTCGTCGCCACCCGACTGGCCTATGGTCGCGCGCGATTCGCCGGATTGCTGCACGCCGGATAC
>JAYTDE010000729.1:0-5987 GCA_043736195.1 Burkholderiales bacterium
CATGACAGCCATTTCCCGCCGCACCGTGCTCGGTATGGCACTCGCCGCCGCAACCCCGCTGGCGCGCGCGCAGAGCGACTGGCCAGCCCGGCCGATCACCCTGATCTTGGGCTTTCCGCCTGGCGGCCCCAACGACCTCGTTGCGCGCGCCATGGCGCTGCGCCTGTCCGAGTTGTTGAAGCAGCAGGTCCAGGTCGACAATCGCCCCGGTGCCAATGGCAATATCGCGGCCGCCGCAGTGGCGCGTGCCACGCCGGACGGCCACACCTTTCTCTACAACAGTTCATCGCTGGCCTTGAGCCCGGCCTTGTACCGCAAGAACCTGATCGATCCGCTGCGCGAGCTGACGCCGGTCAATGGCACGGCGTCGCTGCCGCTGGTCTGTGTGGTCGAAGCGGCCTTTGCGGCGCACAACTTTCGCGAATGGGTGGCGCAATTGCGCGCCAGCCCGGGCCGCTACAACTACTGCAGCCCCGGCATCGGCAACCTTGCGCATGTGGCGCCGGCCATGGTGCTCAAGGAAAACGGCTTGTCGGCGGTGCATCTGCCGTACAAGGGCAGCAGCGAGGCCTTGCAGGCATTGGTGGGCGGCTCGACCCATTTCCAGTTTGACGCGGTCAATTCGCCGCTCGCCCTGATCAAGGCAGGACGGCTGCGGCCGCTGTTTGTCACGTCCGCCGAACGCTCGCCGGTGCTGCCGGAAGTGCCGACGCTGGCCGAAAGCGGTTCGAAAAACCTCGACCTTGCCGCCTGGCAGGGCGTGATGGCACCCGCAAAAACACCGCCGGCGCTGGTGCAGCGCTTCGCCGCCGAGATCGCCAAAGTGATGCACGGCGCGGAGATGAAGGCAACGCTCGCCGCGCAAGGCGCCTACCCGATCGCCACCAGTCCCGAGCAATACGCCGCCTTTTTTGCCGACCAGATGGAACGCTTCAAGAAGACGGTGGATGACCTTGGTTTGAAACTTGAGTAGAGGGCAGTCGAGATGAACTTTGCATGGAGCGCAGAGCAGGAATCAATTCGTGAAGCGATTTTGCGCGTGTGCGCAGGATTCGACGCCGCTTACTGGCTCGAGAAAGACCGCCACGGCGGCTTTCCGCTCGACTTTCACCGCGCCATCGCCGACGCCGGCTGGCTCGGCATCTGCATGCCGGAACAATACGTCGGTGCCGGCCTAGGCATCCAGGAAGCGGCGATCATGGTGCAGGCGATCAGTGAATCGGGGGCCGGCATGAGCGGGGTATCGGCGATTCACATGAACATCTTCGGCCTCAATCCGGTGGTGGTGTTCGGTACGCCTGAGCAAAAGCAGCGCATGCTGCCGCCTCTGATCGCCGGCCGCGACAAGGCCTGCTTCGCGGTGACCGAACCGAACACTGGCCTCAACACCACCCGCCTGAAGACCTTCGCCCGGCGCGAAGGCGACCGTTACTACATCAGCGGCCGCAAAGTGTGGATCAGCACAGCGCAGGTCACCAACAAGATGCTGATCCTGGCGCGCACCACGCCGCTTAACCAGGTGAAAAAGCCGGCCGATGGCTTGAGCCTGTTCTACACCGACCTCGACCGCGCCTATGTCGATGTGCGCGAAATCGAAAAGCTCGGGCGCAAGGCGGTCGATTCCAACGAACTGTTCATCGACAATCTGCCGGTCCCGGCCGCCGACCTGATCGGCCGCGAAGGCGAGGGCTTTCGCAACATCCTGCACGGCATGAACCCGGAGCGCGCGCTGGCCGCTGCCGCCGGCGTCGGCCTGGGGCGGGTGGCGCTCAAGCGCGCTGCCGCCTACGCCAAGGAACGCATCGTGTTCGACCGCCCGATCGGCAAGAACCAGGGCGTGCAGCATCCGCTGGCCAAGTGCTGGATGGAGCTGGAGGCAGCCAACCTGATGGTGATGAACGCGGCCTGGCGCTACGACCAGGGCCTGTCGTGCGGCGCCGAATCGAACGCCGCCAAGTACCTGGCCGGCGAAGCCGGCTTCCGCGCCTGCGAGACCGCGGTGCTCACCCACGGCGGCTTCGGCTATGCCAAGGAATACCATGTCGAGCGCTATTTCCGCGAAGCCATGCTGCTGCGCATCGCACCGATCAGCATCCAGCTGATCATGTGCCACATCGCCGAGAAAGTGCTCGGCCTGCCGAAATCCTATTGAAACCTGCGCCGCCAGGGAGTGATGCATGAAAGACTTGGGCCGCTTGACCCGCGGGCTGTACTACGAAGACTTGCTGCTCGGCACCACTTGGCACAGCGCCGGCCGCACCCTGCTCGAAGCCGACCTCGCGGCGTACGTGAACCTGACCTGGTTCACCGAAGAGTTGTTCACCAATCAGCACGATCGGTCGGGCAACGCGATTCGCGGCCGTCCGGTGCCGGCCGCGATGGTGTTTGCCATGGCCGAAGGTCTGGTACTGCCATCGATGGAACGCACCGGCCAGGCGTTTCTGCACAGCGACCTCGATGTCAGGCAATCGACCGTGATCGGCGACACCATCTACGTGCACTGCGAGGTGATCGAGTCGCGCCTGACTTCCAAGGCCGATCGCGCGCTGGTACGCACCCGCAACACCGTGAGCAAGGGTGACGGCAGCGCCGTGCTGGTGTATCAGCCGCTGAGATTGATGAAGCGGCGGCCGGCAGACAGCAGCGCGGACACCTGAGCCGAATAGCGCTTGCTTAAGCGTGTGTCGCCCTCGCGTATGCGCATAGGCGCTAACTTCAAAGCTGCAGCGCTTTCTCCCTCCCCTTCAAGGGGAGGGTTGGGGTGGGGATGGGGTAGTTTCCGATGAAACAAGGTCCCCATCCCCCTCCTAACCTCCCCCTTGAAGGGGGAGGAATGAGCAAAGTTAGCACTTATGCGCATAAGCGATGGTGACAAACGCTCAAGTAAGTGCCATTCCGGTTAAACCTGGTTCGCCCTACACCAACTGCTCGATCTCGCCGTCCGCCGCACGGCCCCACTTCTTGTGCAGGTCGAGCGCACGCAGCGCCGGTTCATCGCTGGCGACGAACAGGACCACCGGACTGGTTGTCGATTCGTTGACGTGCTCCACCCATTCCCCGCCCGGAACGGCCAGGGTGTCGAACTGATTCCAGTCGAAGCGCTTGCCACCCACCAGGCTGTGGCCCAGGCCGCCGCCTTCGAACGGCGTGACCAACAGGCTTGCGGTCTGCTTCAAAGGCCGCGTGCGCTCACCGGGGCGCAGCATCTGCGCGAAAAAAGTCATGGTCTTGAACATCGGTGCGCCGCTGGTTGGATCGACATATTCGACCATCAGTGCTTCGTAGGGGTCGCCGTCCCAGGACTTGTGCTTTTCGAGCAACTCGCGCAAGGGTTCCCAGCGATAGCAATACATCGGCGAGGTGCCGCCGGTGCCGCGCTTGTGCGACACGAAACGCGGCAGGTAGCCGCCCTGGCCGTAGATACGCTGCGAATAGTCGGCCGGATAGCGCGCGGTCTGCTTGCCCTTCCTGACTTCGCGACCGTTCTCCATCTCCTTGTAATCGTGCTCGAAATAGACCGCGTTCAGCGTTTCTACCAGCGGCAGATCGAGCACCGAAAGGTTGACCGCCGGTTCGCTGCCCACATTGCCATGGTTATGCCAGGTATCGTGCGGGGTCAGCACCAGGTCGCCGGGGCCGAACACCATGTCTTCGCCCTCGACGCCGGTGAAATTCTGGGTGCCGGTCAAGCCGAAACGGATGGCATTGGGCGAATGCCGGTGTGGCGGCATTACCTCATTCGGGTCGTTCAACCGGTAAGCGGTGTACATGGTGGTCACGGTGGCGCGCCGCGGCGCCAGCGCCGGGTTCACCAGGATCAGCGAACGCCGTTCCGATTCGACCGTGGTGACCAACTTGGCCGCCTCGATGAGCAGTGGTTCGATCTGCTCGCGATACGACCAGAGAAAAGGTGCCGCGCGCCGGGTCTCGCCCATCAGGCGCTTGACCTCGTCGTGCCCCGGGCCGGCTGTGGTCGCCCAGAATGGAAACATGTTGCGCCGGGCGATTTCGGCGTGCAGGGCATCGAGGGCGGCTGCGCGGCCCGCGGCCGGTGCCGCTTCATTCAGGCGTGAACCCATAGAAAACTCCATGTCTTTTGGCCGCGGATATTGGCTGGCGGCGGGGAGGAACGAGTATCGACGGATTGGTTCAACCATGTCAATACGGAAGGCAGGCGGGCCGATGCTCCGATGCGCAATTCTTGACTTGGCGCAACACAGCGCGCGTTGCCGTCGCGCTTGTCAGACGGTCATTCCGGCGCCAGTGGTGTCCGCCCGCGAATCAGGTCGGCGGCGCGCTCCGCGATCATGGTCACCGCGGCATTGATGTTGCCGCCGACCAGGTCCGGCATCACCGAGGCATCGACCACCCGCAGGCGCTCGACGCCACGCACGCGCAATTGCGTATCGACCACCGCCTGCGCATCGGAATCCGCCCCCATCTTGCAGGTGCCGAGCGGATGATGGACGGTAATCGCCAGCGCACGGATGTGAGCATCGAGGTCGGCGTCACTTTCCTTGCCGGCTCCGGGCGCCAACTCTTTTTCGATGTGGGGCGCGAGTGCCGGCGCAAGCGCGATTCGGCGCACCATGCGCAGCCCCGCACGCAGCGTCTTCCAGTCATTTTCGGCGGCCAGGAAATTTTGCCGGATCAGCGGCGCCCGCAATGGGTCGGCTGAGGCCAACTGCACGCGGCCACGGCTTTGCGGGCGCAGCACCGCGACCAGCACCGAAAAGCCGTCGGGAAAGGCTTTCCTGAATGGCGGCATGTAAGGTGCGGCATTCAGCGGGCCGCCGTGAAACAACAACTGGACATCGGGAATCGCCAGACTATCGGTGGTTTTCAGGAATGCGGTCAGGGGCGCCGGCAAATCGGTTGCGAAACCGCGACCGCGAAAATACGCGTTGACGAGGTGCCTGCCGACGCGGTCCAGGCGCATGTTGCGCTGGAACGGGCCGGGTGTCTTGCGGCGATAGGCGATGGGCGCCATCACATGGTCCTGCAGATTGCGGCCGACACCGGCAAGCGCGGTGTGCAGCGTGATGCCGTGCGGGAGAAGCTCCTGCGGATCGCCAATCCCCGACAGCATCAGCAACTGCGGCGAATTGATTACCCCGCCTGCCAGCAGCACCTCGCGCGCGCAGCGCGCCTCATGCAAGCGGCCATCGCGCATGTATTCGATGCCCACGGCCTGTTTGCCTGCGAGCAACACGCGCGTCGCTTGCGCCTTGACCAGAACAGTCAGATTGGGTCGCCGCAGCGCCGGGCGCAGGTAAGCGGTCGCGGCGCTGCAACGACGGCCGTCGCGAACCGCGCATTGCATGGTGCCGAAGCCGTGCTGTTGTGCGGCGTTGTAATCCGGCGTGACCGGATGCCCGCTGGCGACCGCTGCTTCGACGTAGGCGCCGAACAGCGGGTCGGCGTAGCGGTTGGTGCGAATCGCCACCGGGCCGTCGCCGCCGCGCAGACTGCTGGCCCCGCCTTCCCACGCCTCCTGGCGTTTGAAATAGGGCAGGGCATGGGCGAACGACCATTCGGGCAGGCCGGATGCCGCCCAGCGATCGTAGTCCGCAGGGTTGCCGCGCACATGGGCCATGGCGTTGATCGACGACGATCCGCCGATTACCTTGCCGCGCGCGCATTCCACCGCGCGCCCGCCGACTTGGCCCTCGGGTTCGGCGAAATAGCCCCAGTCATGCAGCCGGTTCTGCAGGATGCGGCCCCAGCCCAATGGAATATGAATCCAGGGATCGCGGTCCCAGCCGCCGGCTTCGAGCAGCAGCACGCGAACCTTGGCGTCTTCGGTCAGCCGGTTGGCCAGCACGCATCCGGCGGAACCGGCGCCGACAATGATGAAGTCGAAGGTGGCGCCCTCAGTCATGCACGGCCCGACGCCCGCTCGGCGCGAAGTCGGGCATGGTGGACGTTCACGCAGATGCGATCACGGCTGCCCGACAAGTCACGGGGCGTTGCGAGCACCTTCATGC
>JAYTDE010000730.1:0-2572 GCA_043736195.1 Burkholderiales bacterium
CGGAAGACAAGCATCCCGAACTACTGGCTGAAATACAGGCCATCATGGAGCCGCACAGCGCATCGGAATCGAGTCTTCGCACCACCTTGATGTACACCAGTATGACGGCGAAAGCGGTACATGAGGCACTGGTTGAGAAAGGGTGGTCAACCCAGTCTTTGCCCACTGTGCGCACCATCTCCAATCTCCTGAACCGCCTTTTGTAGTGGTCATCCGTTGGAGCCCGCCGAGGGTTGGCAACGGGTCGGTGACGGCCCGTCAGCGGAAGTCGGCGGCCGGCGGCTGTACGGCCCACTGCCGACATTCAGCTGGGGATGCGGAAGGCAAGGCACCCTCGAATGTGTGTCCCGGTTCAACCACCACCGTCTGCTGGAGCTCATCGGCTATATTCCACCGGCCAAAGCTGCGGCAAACTACAATCGGCAACTCGCCGACAAGGCCACTTCGGTGGCACTGGCCTAAACCGATCAGCCTCCACGAAACCCGGGGCGACTCACTCATCCCGCGGGGCACAAGAAGGCTTGAACGACACAACACACACTCTCAAGGAGAAAACCAGCATGAGCATCGAACGTATCAATTGCGGCCCGCGCATGAGCTCGGCCGTCGTGCACGGCAACACCGTCTATCTCGCCGGACTCACCGCGGACGACCGCGCGCTCGACGTCAAGGGGCAGACCAAACAGATTCTCGACAAGATCGACAAATTCCTCGCCCAGGCCGGCACCGACAAGACCAAACTGCTGTCCGCCAACATCTGGCTGACCGACATCAATACCTGGAGCCAGATGAACGAAGTGTGGGATGCCTGGGTGGCGCCCGGCAGCACACCGGCGCGGGCCACCGTTGAAGCCCGACTTGCGGCGCCCGGCTTGAGTGTCGAGATCATGGTTCAGGCCGCGAAGTAGCCGGCGGCCCGCCAGACAAGAATGCGTGTCCGCCCGGTTATGCCGAGGAGGCGGCCGAATGAGACACCCTGTGTCAACCCCCGGTCGTTTTAGCGAGGACCTCCAGGACGGCCAGCGGATCGACGAATTGACCATCGTCGAACCGTTCAAGGAGCGACCTTGACGGCGATGCCCGGCTCGAACATCGACGTTGGACAAACCTGCCATTTCTGTTCTTGATGCCGTATGAAACTCGAATGCCGAACCGTCCGCACGGCGCGCTCAGTTCCGGCTCCAGCCCGACTGAGAGCGCATGAACATTCAAGCTGTTGAGGGCAGCACCTTCGGCGCCACCGTCAGCGGGGTGCGCCTGGCCGCACTGGAGGAGGCGGAATGGCGCGCCATCCATCGGGCCTGGCTCGAACACGCCCTGCTGATCTTTCCCGGCCAGCGCCTGAGCAATGCCGAGCAGATCGCCTTTGCGAAGCGCTTCGGCCCGATCGAGCGCATCGGCGGCGGGGACATCGTGGCGATCTCCAACGTCAACGCCGCCGGCCAGGTGCGCTCCTGCGAGCCGGCCGAATGGGACGACATGATGAAGGTCATCGTCGGCAACATGTCCTGGCATGCCGACAGTACCTACATGCCGGTCATGGCCAAGGGCGCCGTGTTCTCGGTCGAGGTGGTGCCGGCGGAACGCGGCGAGACCGGCTTTGCCGACATGCGCGCCGCCTACGATGCGCTGGATGAAGCCACCCGCGCCCTGGTGCGGCAGCGCTCGGCACATCATTCGCTCAAGGTCTCGCAGTCCAAGCTTGGCCATGTGCACCGGCAAGGATCGGCCTATGTCGGCTATGGCATGAGTGAGCAGAGCGCGCCGCTGCGACCGCTGGTGAAGGTGCATCCCGAGACCGGACGCAAGTCGCTCCTGATCGGGCGCCATGCGCATGCGATCGCGGGCATGACCCCTGGGGATTCCGAGCGATTCCTCGAGGGGCTGGTGGCATGGGCCTGCCAGCCGCCGCGCGTGGTCACCCATCGCTGGCGCGCCGGTGATGTGGTCCTGTGGGACAACCGTTGCCTGCTGCACCGCGCGATGCCCTGGGACCTGTCGCAGCCGCGCGTGATGTGGCACAGCCGCCTCGCCGGCGACGAGCTCAGCGAGGCGGCGCTGCCGGCGTGACGGCAGGAGCACGCCCTATCGCGCCCGATCACAATCAGTGGGAGGCTTTCATGTACCTGCGTCTGCGTCAGATCGCCCTGGTGGCGCGCCAACTGGAGCCGGTCGAGCGTCTGCTCACCGCGTCCCTCGGCGCCGAGGTCTGTTATCGCGATACCGGCGTCGCCCGCTACGGGCTGCACAACGCGCTGTGGGCGCTGGGCGGGACCTTTCTCGAAGTCGTCGCGCCGACACGGGCGGACACCGCCGCCGGCCGCTACCTCGATCGCCGCAAGGGCGACGGCGGCTACATGTTCATCATCGACTGCGACGATCTTGAGGCGCGGCGGGCGCACTTCCGGCAAGCGGGCGTGCGCATCGTCGAGGACATTCACCGCGGCGATGCGGCGCGCTGGTCCGAGGCGCTGCATTTGCATCCGCGCGACAGCGGCGGCTGCCTGCTGTCGGTGGACCGGCACTCGGGCGGCGTCGACATGCAAGGCGGATATCGTTGGGCCGGTGCCGA
>JAYTDE010000731.1:0-3543 GCA_043736195.1 Burkholderiales bacterium
AGCGTTCCACCACGGAGAGACAAATGCGCAGCACCGTGCCTTGCAGGGCCGCGTCGCGCTGCAGGAATTAGTGCAACCGTTTGGGCACGGCGAGCACCCGTTGCCGCACCGGTAGCGGCGGGAAAACGTGATCGACCAGGTGCGCCGCTGTTTCAGCGATGGGCCTCGTATTGCACAAGGGGCACACGCCACGACATTTGCAGGTGTAGGCGATCAGAAAATCGTGCCGGCACTCGTCGCAGTACGCTCGGGCGAATCCATGCGCAAGGATGCCGCATTCGAGAGTGCGGCGGAAGGCTCGCTCGACATGGGCCGGCGGTGCTTCACCGTCCTCGCCGCTGGTGAGTTCCAGCCAGGTTAAGTGGCGGTGCTGGCCGAAAAAGCCGGCATTCCGCGCCACGTGTTTCTCGAATCGATCAACAACTCGGTGCTGGGCTCGATGTACACCAAGTACAAGACGCCGACCTTGACCAACCTGAACTTCGACAAGGTGACTTTCACGCCCAAGCTGCTGTTGAAGGACATGGACCTGGGCATGAGTGCCGCCAAGGCCTACGGCGTGACCATGCCGGCGGCCGCCGCCACGCGCGAGTCGATCGCCAGCCTGGTCGGTCGCGGCCATGACAATGTCGACTTCGCCGTCCTGCTGCTGGAACTGGCGCGCAACGCGGGCATGGAACTCACGCCTGACAATGTAGAGATGAGTGACGGCCTGGAATCCTGATCCGCCATGGCGCGTGTCATCGAGCTGAAATGCCTCCTGCAGGGAAATGTTGGGAGACCAGCCGTCGTCTGCGTCGACCAACTCGGCGTCCACTTCCGCGGCGAATCGACCCCCATGGACATTCTTCGTGTGCTTTCGTGTGGTCATTTCCTTCGCACTGGCGTGGCGCTGAGCGACAGGTTTGATAGGTGTCAATTGAAGGGAGGGGGAAAGGGTAAGAGGGCCGTGCGGAGATACGTGGAAGCGCAATGTCGCCAAGCGGTGCTTGTGCGATTACTCTGTCAACGGATTGCGTGTTCGCAAGGTGGAAAACCGGGAGAAATCCCGGTCTGCCGACCACAACTCGGAGACACCATGATGCAGGCAGAGCGCGGCAATGCGCGCGTCGTGAATCATGCCGCCGCGTGATTGCGCGGCCAATACCACTTTCTCAAACTGCGTCAGATAGCCCTCGCCCTCGGCTAAAAAAACCAGTTGAGGCAATGCCGCCAGATCACCGATCTGTTTAAGTGCGCGTTGCACCGGGGTGGGCGTCTTGAAGATGCGCGCATTGGTCACGATGGCGGCGAACTCGTGCACACAAGGCCATGGAACCGCCCACTGCGCCACGCCGCTGCCAAGCGACTCGATCAGCGCGCGCGCCGCAGCATGGAAGGGCGAGTCGGTGCGATGCGCGTAAACCAGCAAATTGGTGTCAACCGCGATCACGATAAATCTCGTCGCGCAGCCGCTCCCAGCCGGCCTGCTGAAATTCCGGCGTCAAACCATCGCCGCGAAATGGCTGGACCCGCAAAACGGCGGCGCGTTTTTGCGCACGGGCGCGCAACGCCAGATGCAAGCCCTCTTCCAGCAATGCCTTCAGCGTGGCGCCGTCGCGCTGCGCCACCTGGCGCGCGCGCGCGAGCAAGTCGTCCGGCATTTCAATGGTGGTTTTCATATGGGACACCCACATTGCACATATGGGATATATGGTACATGAAATCACATTTTCCAACGCCTGCTGCAGCCGCAGTCGGGATGCTACTGGTGCATCCAGATCAGGCCGTGTTTGACGAAAGTGCGCAGGACACGGGTACGCACACGCGCCTGCACGTCGGCGAACGCCTCCGCGCCGAATTCGAGGGCGGCATGAAAGCGGATGCTCGGCGCACCGTCCTGGGCGACGGCCGGCTCGAAGACCCCGTCGATGACGCAGCCGGGGCGGAGCTTATTAGTCTTCTACAGACCATTCGTACGCAGTGCTCTCGCCCACCCGGAATTCAATTCGATCCCGCCCCCTTTTTCGCCAGAGTATGGGAAATGTTGTTACAGCGGAAGTCAGCACTCGTCGCAGATGGCTGCCAGCAGAAGGTCTGGCATACAGCGCGCCTGCCACGGGGAGCCTCCGGCCGGCAACAGCGGCAACACATACGACACCACGTTGCGCCATATAGAATCCACTTTGGATACCGCAGTGCAGGCCGCCGGGCCGGGTTCCCGGCACTGACCGCAGGCATCCCGGGCTTTTCCCAAGGAGAACATACATATGCAGCGCAGGCACCTCCTGATCGCCGCGGCGGCTGCCGGTGCACTTGCTCGCGCACCCGCGGCGTGCGCACAAACCCTGAGCGGCAAGTCGATCCGCCTGCTGGTGCCGTTTCCCGCTGGTGGTCCGACCGATATCGTGGCTCGCCCCCTGGCCCAGTTGCTGGGCGAGGCGCTGGCTGCCAATGTCATCATCGACAACCGTGGCGGCGCGGGCGGGTCGCTTGGCGCGGAGGCGGTGGCCAAGGCGGCGTCTGACGGATTGACGCTCCTGATGGCAACCGTTGGCACGCATGCCATCAATCCATCCCTCTACAAGAAACTCGGCTATGACCCGGTGCGCGACTTCACTCCGGTGGCACTGGTGGCCGCGGCCCCGCTGGCGATAGTGGTGCATCCCTCGCTTGCCGCCGATTCGATTTCCTCACTAGTCGCACTGGCCAGACGCACGCCGGGCAAGCTTTCCTACGGCACAGCCGGCAACGGCACCCCCGGACACCTGACCGGTGTCATGTTTCGCAGCGCCACCGGCATCGAGATCCAGCATGTGCCGTACAAGGGCAGTGCCCCTGCGGTGACCGACCTGCTGGGCGGGCAGATCCAGATGATGTTCGATCCCTTGCAATCGGTGCTGCCGCATATCAACTCGGGCAAACTGCGCGCACTTGCCGTCTCGGGTGCCGCGCGCTCCGGTGTGCTGCCAAACCTGCCAACGGTCGCCGAATCTGGTTACCCAGGCTTCGAGTCGACTGCATGGTGGGGCGTTTATGCGCCGGCAAACTTGCCGCTATCGCTTCTGACACTGCTGGCCGGTGAGATCGAAAAAATCGCCTTGGGCAGCGCAATGCGCGAAAAACTCGCGCCGCTCGGGGTGACGCCGCGTGTGCTCACCGGCACGGCATTCGCAGACTTCCAGCGTAGCGAGGCCGCCAAATGGGGCAAGGCCGTGCGCGATTCCGGCGCCAGCCTGGACTGAACACATGAAACTCAACGACGAAGAGCAGGACATCTTGGCCGGAAAAGCCGGCCCCGTGCCCCAGCAGGCGCTCAAGCATCAGATCGCTGTTGGCGATTTTTTCGGCGCTGCCGATTTTGTGCCGGTCACGCAGGCGCACATCATGGCCGATACCGAAAGCCTGGGCGACGCCGGGGTGCGCTGGCTCGAGACGCTTGCAGCCACCAGGGCAGGCCGGCGACGGGTGCGCATTCCCACCATCACCGACCCGCGCGGCACCGATTTCGCCAAGGCGGCGTTTCTCGGCCACACCAAGACCATGCTAACCCTGGAAGAGCGC
>JAYTDE010000732.1:0-2549 GCA_043736195.1 Burkholderiales bacterium
GGATGCGCGCGACCTGAACCTGAATCGGCGACCGTGCGCGGTTTGCGCGTAGCCGCATGGTCCACCGACGGCCTCCAGTATGTGGCCGCGTTCGATAGCGACTCGGTCGAATTGCGGCAAGTGCACACCGGCGTGGATGAAATCGCCTTATGATTGGCTTCGGGTCATGCGGCGCTGCGTTGCCGATCGAAGCATGCGGTCACCGCTCAAACGTTCCGCGTATTCCATCAAAGTGGAGAAGACATGAAAACTGCATTGCCCGGCAAACTTTGCCAACCTGCTTACCGCGACATCCGCAACACCGTGCAAGGTGTACTTGCAGCGCTTGCGCTCGGATTGTTTGCCACCACGATCATGGCGCAGGGCTATCCGAACAAGAGCATCAGGATCGTGGTGCCTTTCCCGTCCGGCGGCACCACCGACATCGTGGCGCGCCTGGTGGCGCAACGCATGGGCGAATCGATGGGGCAATCGGTGGTGGTGGAAAATCGCGGCGGCGCTGGCGGCTCGCTCGGCGCCGACGTGGTGGCGAAAGCGCCCCCCGACGGTTACACGGTTTTGATGCACAACATCACCTTCCCGATGGCCTCGGTTTCGCTGGCGCTGGCTGGTCGAGCCCCGTACAACATCGAGACCGATTTCGCGGCGATCTCCAACGTCGTCAACGTGCCGCTGGTGATGACTGCGCACCCGTCAGTACCGGCCAAGGACCTGCGCGAGTTCGTGGCGCTGCTGTCGACCAATCGCAGCCTGCAATACAACTATGGGTCGACCGGTCCCGGCTCGTTCATGAACGTGATCGGTGAGGCGCTCAAGCGCGAAACCAGGATCGAGATGACGCATATACCGTTCAAGGGCGCCGCGCCGCTCAAGCTTGAACTGCTCGCCGGTCGTGTGCAGCTCGGGGGCGACCAGATTTCCTCCTCGCTCGCCGAAATCCGCAAAGGCAGCCTGAAGGCCCTGGCGACCAATGCCAGTACGCGCATTGCCGCATTGCCGGAGGTGCCGACGGTGCGCGAGCTGGGCTATCCCGGACTCGAGGCGAACGGCTGGAATGGCCTCTTCGCGCCGGCGAAGACGCCGCGCGAGGTGATTGACCGGCTGCAAAAGGAAGTCGCAGCGGCGTTGCGGCACCCGGAACTGGCCAAGCGCCTTACCGATCTGGCGGCTGAACCACAGGGCTCCACACCGGCCGAGCTCGACGCCGTGCTGCGCGGCCAGATCGCACAATTCCGGCCGATCCTGACCGAACTCAAGGCCAACGTCGAGTAGGGCTGGCCGCGCAGTCGCGGCGATTCAGGCGCCGTTCAGCGTCTTGGCTTGGCGCTGCCCGCCAGATGCGCTTGCGCCTGGCCTGCATCGATCAGGGGATGCAGTTCGAAGGTTGCCGGAATCAGTTCCGCCCAGTCGTTGAGCAGGCGATGCAGGTGTTCGTGGCTTTCGGCATCGAATAGCGCGACCGCGCCCCGTCCGGGGCGCGCATAGATCCACTTGGCCACACCTGCGCCCAGCAATGGATTGATCCATTTCCAGAATTGCCTGCGTGACGACGCCACGGTTGACGGCTTTTCAGGCCTTGGCGTGCTGATGACCATGAACAACATATGTTTTCTTTCCTTTGGGCCGGGCAGGCGGGAACGTCAACTGACGCCGCGCAAGGGGAACCGCCGCCCACGTCGGCGGCAGCAGGGCGATCCGTCAGGCGGTGTGCTGCGCCAATACCCGGGCGACGGTCGGCCGCGCCTGCATGCGCTGGAAATGCGCATGCACTTTCGGGAAACCCGCCACATCGACGCCGTCGCCTTCGAGCCAGCGCGCGATGGTGAACAGGTAGCCGTCGCATACGCTGTAGGCCTCGCCCATCACCCAGGGCCCGGTCAGCATGTCGGTTTCGATCAGGGCGAAGCAGTCGGCCATGTTCTGCGTCACCTTTTTCTTCAGCGCTTCAATCGCGGCCGCGTCGTCGGTCCAGCGTGCGCCGCGCCCCTTGTGGGCATGCGCCACATGGACGGTCGAACACAGATAGCTGTTGATCGCCTGGGCGCGGGCGAAGGCAAAGGGCTGGGTCGGCGCCAGCCCGGCTGCCGGAAAGCTCTGCGCGATATAGGCCAGGATCGCCGGGGTTTCGGTCAATACGCCGTGATCGGTCGCCAGCGCCGGCACACGGCCCTTGGGGTTGAGTGCCAGATAGTCCGCGCTTTTCTGCTCGTTTTTGGCGAAATCCAGACGCACGGTTTCATACGTGGCGCCCGACTCTTCGAGTGCGATATGGGACGCCAGGGCGCAGGTGCCGGCGGCGAAATAGAGCTTTAGCATGAACTTTTCCTGATTGTTTGAAGGGAGTGTCGGGCACGGGGGACACCAGTGTCCGAAAGCATAGCCTGAATCTGCCGCTGTTCGATCGCCGGCAAGCCGCGCCTGCATGCCGCAGGCATGAGGGGGGCGGCAACAGATTCCAACGCTGTTGGGTGCGGCGTGTCAACGATCGTAGAACAGCCTTTGATAGGAGCCGATTTGCCGTTAGGATAAGGTCTTGCGCCTTTGCAACC
>JAYTDE010000733.1:0-2266 GCA_043736195.1 Burkholderiales bacterium
ATGAACATTGACTTCTGGATGTTCGAGAATCCGCAGCAACGACCCTGGATCCACAAGCGCGTCAAGCTCTACATGGAAAAAAACCCCAACGTAAAGGTCGATTTCCAAGCATTTCCATTTTCCGACTTGGGCAAGAAGCTGAGTGTGGGTTTCGCTACCGGCACCGCGCCGGAGGGATTCATCACCGGCGACTGGTTGATGCCGACGTGGATGTCCAAAGGGCTGCTCGCCCCCATGGATGTCGTGAAACTCGGCTATCCGACCTTGAAGGCCTACACCGACGACTATCCCCCCGCGTTTGTCGAGGGGGCTGTGATCAAGGGCAAGGTATACGGCTTTCCGCTGTGGTTCTACGGTTTCTCCAACTACCTCAACACGCGCCACTTCAAGGAAGTCGGTCTCGATCCGATCAAGGACGCACCGCAGTCCTGGGAGCAGATGGGCGAGGTCGCCAAACGCCTGGCCATCAAGGAAGGCAACAAGTTCGTCCGCCAAGGCTTCAAGTTCGCCATGCATGCGTCCACCTGGACCATGATTCAATTCAACCCGATCCTGAGCCAATGCGGCGGTGCCTATTTCGACAAGAACGGCAAATGCATCGTCAACAACGCCGCCGGCATCAGGGCGATGACCATTCGCGCTTCCATCGCCAAGCAGTATGGCGCCGAGGATCCGGCCGACTCCATCGCGACCAATCCACTGCCCGGGATGGACTGGTTGAAGGAGCGCAACTCGATGTTCCTCTCGCACCCATTGCCCCTGATAGCCATCAAGTCGCAGAACCAGAAGATGTTCGACGAGCGCTATTTCCGCGCCGCGCGCACCCCAGGCGTCGAGGCGGGCAAAGGTTACACCACCACCTACGGCTTCAACTTTGTGGTCAGCGCGCGCGCTCCCAAGGACAAACAAGAGGTGCTGCATGACATGTACCGCTTCATCCTTTCCGATGCTGCGGACTGCTGGACCGATACCGCGCCTTTCCCGCTGGCGCGCAAGAGCGGCTGGGCCGATAACCCCGAGGTCAAGGCGTTTCCGGACATAGACGAGATCATTGCCGCGCGCGACCAAGGCGTGTTCCATCCGCGCACCGTGGTCTTTACCGAACTGGCCGATGCCATGCACAAGGCGGTGCAGAAAATCCAGCTCAGCAACATGGACATCAAGACGGCGTTAAACGAAGCAGCCGCTGAAGTCGACCGCGCATCGGCCACCGCGAAAAAGGCTTAAGGTGGTCGATGAGGTCAAGCACCGCGCGCGGCCGAGAACGCGATGACCGGGCAGGTCATCGCGAGCGGTCGCGCCCCGGCAGCGCGCCGCAAGTGGTTCACCCGGGTCGATTTCCGCCGGCGCATCCAGCTATGGGGCATGGCTCTGGTGCTGCCGGCGATGCTGTTTTTCCTGGTGTTCAAGTTCGGCCCGATGATGTGGGCGGTGGGCTTGAGCTTCACCTCCTACGACATGTTGTCCGAACCGTCCTTTGTAGGGCTGGAGAACTATGAGGCACTAGTCGCCGACACGGTGTTCCGCGAAAGCCTGGTCAACACCCTCGTCTACATAGCCGGCTCGACCGCTCTCATCACCGTCGTAGGCCTCGGGCTGGCGCTTGCCATCAGCACCGGCGTGCCCGGCGCACGCTTCTCGATGATGGCGATGTTCCTCACCAACCTGATGCCTATCATCGCGGTGTGCCTGGTGTGGCGCTTCCTGCTGCATCCGCACGGCCTGGTGACGCAACTGTTACTGCCGTTCGGGATCGACCGGGTCGATTGGTTGACCGATTCGCGCGTCGCCATGCCGATGATCATCCTGGTGACGGTGTGGCGCTTCGCCCCGTACTTCATGATTGTCTTTCTGGCCGGCATCCTGGCGATCCCGCCGGACTACTACGAGGCTGCCCAACTCGACGGCGCCAACGCCCTGCGTCGCTTCTGGCTGATCACCATTCCGCTGCTTGCACCAACGATCTTTTTTGTGGTGGTGGTGTCCGCGCTCCTGTCGGCGCGCATTTTCCTGATGCCCTACATCATCACCGGCGGCGGTCCCGGCAACGCCACCCGGGTATTGTCGATGCTGATCTACGAAACCGGTTTTTCCTACTTCAAGATGGGCCGCGCTGCGGCGATTTCGGTGATCCTGTTCGCCATCATGATGGTCTTTACGTTCGTGCAGATGCGCATCTCGCAGCGCGGCGAACAGGTCTACACGGCATGAGCGCCGGCGCCCGGCGGCGTGGCCGCAATCCCTTGCAGCGCCTGTGGAAGAGCGG
>JAYTDE010000734.1:0-1717 GCA_043736195.1 Burkholderiales bacterium
AGTAACCGGGCACGAACAACTGGATGTTCTTGCCCAGGCCGGCGGCGGAAAACTGCTTGATGAAGTTGATGCCCATGCCACCGGGCAGGAAGATGAATACCGCTTCGGGCTTCTTGGCCTGCATATTGGCCAGGTCGACCGAGAAATCAAGCTGGTTCATCGGTGTGTAGACCTCGTCGACCACGTTGCCCTTGTAGAAGCGCTTGAAGCCCGAAATGTTTTCACGCCCGCCGGGATAGTTGGCACCGATCAGGTAGATGCTCTTGACCCCGCGTTCACTGACAAACTTGCCCATGGCGCCGGGAATGTCCTCACTCTGCCAGGAGGAGACGAAAAAATAGGGATTGCACTTGGCACCGGCGTAATCGTTGGGCCCGGTGTTGGGGCTGATGTAGAAGGTCTTGCTTTCCAGGATGGTCGGCGCCACCGGCAACAGCACGTTGGTGAACACCATGCCGGTGATGATGTGTGGTTTTTGCTGCTGCAGCATGCGGTCGATGGCCTGCTTGGCCACGTCCGGTTTCAACTGGTCGTCGACGATCTGCAGGTCCAGGCCAATCCCGCCCAGCTTGCCGCCGCTGGTCTTGACGGCCAAGTTGAAGCCGTCGCGAATGTCGATGCCGATGGCGCCGCCGGGTCCCGAGAGCGTCGACAGAAAGCCGATACGCAATTGGTCGGCGGCCAGCGCTGACGTGGCCGGCGCTATCGCGCAAGTCAAGGCGGCGATGAGGGGGAGCGCGAATAGACGTTTCATGAAATTTCCCTTTGAAGAAATAGCGGCTGGAGCCGAGTCAGCATGGATTCGACCGGGACTTTAGCAAAGTCCGGCGGGATTCAGGCGAGCCCGCCGCCGGCCAAGTTTGCAAGGGTACACTTCAATGATGTCAGAACGCTCAGGAACAGTCCAAATGACCGCCGCGCATGTCAAGGCGCGCGCTCTCGCCCTGGGCGCCGACCTGGTGGGCATTGCCAGCGCCGCCACCCTCAACGCCTTTCCGCCCGACCCGCGCTGGCCGCAGACGCCGGAACGCATTTCGCCTTACTGCAAGAGCGTGATCGTGCTGGTGCAGCGCATTCCCACCGGGGCGTTTCGCTGCAAGAGCAATATTCCGGTGCAGTACATGGACATGCTGGTGCTGCGCAAGATGGATAAGGTGGCGTATCGGCTGGCCGATGAACTGGAGGAAGCCGGGCATCCGAGCCTGGTGACCGCGGCGCAAGAAACCGAGTGGACCTACAAGCGCGCGAGTTACGGCCGCCTTTCCACCCGCCACCTGGGGGTGGAGGCCGGGCTTGGGACGCTCGGTTTGGAAGTCAACATTCTTACGCCGGAGTTCGGGCCGCGCATTTACCTGACCGGCATTCTCACCGAGCTCGAACTGGAACCGGATGCGCGCATCACTGAACAGGTGTGTATCGGCGAATCCTGCAGCCGCTGCCTGCATTCCTGCCCGGCCGACGCGGTGCTGCAATGGGGTATCGACAAGCGCGCCTGCGCCACCGAGGCACAGGAATTCGGCTTTGGCCAGATCGCCAAGTTTTTCGAGAAGTTCATCGATGCCGACCATGCGGCGAAAAACAGGATGGTGGTGTCGCGCGACCTGTTCGGCTTCTGGCAGGGCCTGTTGCGGGTGGTTGGCTCGTTTGGTGACTGCCCGCGCTGCCTGGCGGTATGCCCGGTCGGCAACGACTACCACGCGCATCTGGCCGACGCGCA
>JAYTDE010000735.1:0-1673 GCA_043736195.1 Burkholderiales bacterium
GCCGGGCATGGCGTATTCATGCTGACCAAAGGGGGCCAGACGCGCATCGATTTCCTCGAGCAATTGTCGGCAGCGTCGGGGCGACCGGTAGTGATCGCGGCCCTGTTGCACAACAAGACCAATCCGCTGGCGGTGTTCAACGAGCTCGATGCGATCGCGGCTGCCAATAGTCGCGGCCATGCATTGCTGGGCGCGGTATCGTGCTGCCCGCTCACCATGGATTTCACCTTGCACTCGCCCTACCCGGTCGAGGGCCTTACGTCATGGAAGCCGGCACTCGGCCTTAAGGGTGCGGCATTTCGGGAAATGATCGAATCGAAGGGGTTTCGCGATGCGCTGCGCGCCGAGATCGCGGCGCCCGCCGTGTTTCGCCTGTTCAATGGCGAGTGGGACCAGGTGCAGGTGGTTGAAACAAAATTGCCCACCCACGCCGCCTGCGAGCAGCGCAGCATCGCCGAACTGGCACGCGCGGCAGGAGCCGACCCACTGGATTTCATGTTCGATCTGGCGCTGGCCGAAGACCTCGACACGGTGTTCACTGCAACGCTGCTCAACTCGGACGAGGAAGCGGTCGGACGCATGCTCAACCACCCGCACAGCCTGGTGAGCCTGTCGGACGCCGGCGCGCATCTGACTTTCTTCAATGATGCGGCCTTCGGCCTGCACCTTCTGGGCCATTGGTCGCGTACCCTGGGCATCATGCCTCTGCAGGAGGCGGTGCGACGCCTGACCGGCCAGACCGCGCAGGTGTACGGGTTGAAGGAGCGCGGTCTGCTCAAACCCGGCTATGCCGCGGACCTGTTGCTGTTCGATGCGGCCACTGTCGGTCGCGGTCCGAAACGCCGGGTCAATGATCTGCCGGGCGGTGCCGGCCGCCTGCACACCGACGCCATCGGTGTGCACGGCGTTTGGGTCAATGGCGTGCAGGTGGCCGATGCCCGCGGATCGGTCGCGGGGCGGCCAAGGCCGGGCGTGCTGTTGCGCAGTTTCAATTGAACGCAAGCGCGCTGCGCCTGTGTCCGCGCTTGTCGGCCAGGCCGCTGTGCCACAATCAAGCGCATGAATGAAGACATACTGATCAACGTCACGCCGCAGGAAACGCGGGTGGCGATCATGCTGCAAGGAGTGGCGCAGGAAATCCATATCGAACGCAGCGCCAGCCGCGGTCTGGTGGGCAACGTTCATGTGGGGCGGGTGGCGCGCGTATTGCCAGGCATGCAGTCGGCGTTCATCGATATCGGCCTTGAGCGCGCCGCCTTCCTGCATGTGGCCGACATCTGGGAAGTGCGTCACGCCAACCATAACGGTGGCGGCGAACCAAGCAAACCCATCGAACACCTGCTGCGCGAAGGCCAGACCGTGCTGGTGCAGGTGGTCAAGGATCCGATCGGAACCAAGGGCGCGCGCTTGTCTACCCAGATTTCGATCGCCGGCCGCATGCTGGTGTATCTGCCGCAGGAAACCCACATCGGCATTTCACAGCGCATCGAGAGCGAGGTCGAGCGCGAAGAGCTGCGCGGCAAGTTGCAGCACATGATCCCGCAAGGCGAAACCGGCGGATTCATCATTCGCACCATGGCCGAGGCCGCCAGCGAGGCCGACATTGGCAGTGACGTCGACTATCTGCTCAAGTTGTGGCACACCATCCAGAAAGATGCGCAAACCATCCAGGC
>JAYTDE010000736.1:0-4053 GCA_043736195.1 Burkholderiales bacterium
CATGCCGGCATCAACTACGTGTGGGACGGCAAAGCGCCGGTCGGCACCATGCTGCCCAATGCCTACACCGCCCGCGCCATGATGTTCGTGGTGGAATCCGGGCCCAAGCGCGTTGGCGAATGGATCGAGATGGAACGCAATGTCTATGAAGACTACAAGCACGCCTTCAAGCAAGAGCCGCCGCCGGTGTCGGGGATTGCTGTGATGACCGACACCGACCAGACCGGCGAGGCGGCGACGGCCTGGTACGGGGATATTGAACTACGCAAGATTCGGTGAAGCCGGTGGCGCAACCTGAAACATCGATTCGCTGCGCAAGCAAGCCTGATGGTCGAAGTCATGGGCGACCGGTCGCAAGCGGTGACAGCGCGGCGCGTCTGGCTATACTCTGTGCGACATCCCAACCAAGCCGAGGCCATCCATGTCCGTCCATCCTTTGAAATCCACCCGCGCCGCCGATGCGGTCGATGCGGTGCTTCAGGCAAAGACGCATCTCGCCGCCGCTTATCGACTGGCGGTGCTGGACGATCTCGAAGAGGGTATAGACAACCATTTCACGGTAACCGTACCTGGTTTCGACGACCGTTTTCTGATCCTGCCGTTCGGGCTGCACTGGTCGGAGGCGAAGGCGAGTGCCATGATCGCCTTCAACGAGAAGGGGGAGACGCTCGAGGGCGAAGGCGTGGTCGAGCTTTCCGCGCAGTGCATCCACGCACCGATCCACCGCATCACCGGCGCCCGCGTGGTGTTGCACACCCATCAGACCTGGGCGGTTGCGCTCAACATGCTCAAGGACAACCGCCTGTTGCCGGCGAGCCAGACGGCTGCCTTCTACCACGGCCACGTGGCCTATGACGACGTCTATTCGGGCACGGCTGATTTCATAGAAGAGGGTGAGCGCCTGGCGCGGCTGATCGGCAAGAAGCAGGTGCTGTTCATGAAAAACCATGGCGTTCTGGTGGTCGGTGATACCGTGGCGCAGGCTTACCGGCGACTCTACAAGCTGGAGCGGGTGTGTCGTGCGCAGGTGCTGGCGATGTCTACCGGCCGACCGCTGGAGATCCTGTCGGATGAGATCGTAGCCCGGGTGCAGGCGCCGCCGACGGCTGACCGGCACACCCGCATCGAACGCGAAAACCTCTATTTTCAGGCGATGATGCGTGTGCTTGATCGCGAATTGCCGGGCTACGCCGACTGATTTTCGTTTCAGTCACCAGAACCTCAAACCTCAACCCACAGGAGAATGCAATGAGCGAACCACGCCTGGTCGACCCCGGTGAAGTTGTCATGACCGGGGAAAATTCCTTTATCCGGCTCTCTGAGGATGGCGGCAAGACGCTCGTCGATCGGGTCAGCCACTGGCGCGTGCTGTGGTCGCCGGCGGGGCAGGGACATGCGCTTTTCATCGACAGCCCGCTGACCGGGGCCGGTGCGCGGGTGTATTCCGACAACATCGGCATGACGCGCTATCTGCAGCGCCGCATCGAGAGCTTTTTGCATGCGCCTTTCGGCGACGAGTCGCTACCGGTGGTCGATGCGGAGTTCGCGCGTAGCGGCAATGCGCTGGCGACGATGGAAGAGCGCATTTCCTCTGATGATGGCCAGATTGTTCTGGCCTGGTGGGACCTGCTTCCGGCTTTCGTGATCACCGTGCCGCCGGGGCAGATGAACCGTCCGCTCGGCGTCTACAGCACTTTCTTCCCGGCGCGCGGCGCGCAACTGTCGGTCAATGGTGAAGCCGCGACGGCGAAACCTTTCGCGCAGGATCGCTCAGGCAAGGCCTCGTCGAGTTGCGTCTTGGCCTGGTCGGAAACCTGGGTAGGGCCCGGCTAAAGGCTGCCTCGGTAGTGCGGCGACGCTGCAATCAATACAGCGTCGCCTTGACTCGCTCGGCCTGGGTCTGATCGTAACTCTCCGCATTTATCGCGGCATTCGACAGGGCTGCCAGGATGGTGCCGGTGCTGGGCAGGCTGCTGCGCTCGATGCGGGTTCCTGGCTCCCACAGCCGCGAACGCGCGATTGCGCGCGAGCACTGGAAGTACACCGTCTGGACGTGCACCACCAACACCGAGCGCGGTTCGCGGCCGCCGACGGCAAAGCGGCTCAACAACGCCGGGTCGATCGATATGTCGGCGCGGCCGTTCACGCGCAGCGTTTCGCCAATGCCCGGGATCAGGAACAGCAGGGCGACGCGCGGGTCGGTGAGGATATTGGCCAGGCTGTCGACCCGGTTGTTGCCACGGCGGTCGGGTAAGAGCAGGGTCTTTTCATTCTCCACCACCACGAACCCTGCGGGGTCGCCGCGCGGCGAGGCGTCCAGTCCGCCGGGGCCGCTGGTGGCCAGCACCACGAACGGGGCGGCTTCGATCAGGGCCCGATAGTGCGCATGGACATGGTCGATCTCTTTCTTGAGCGAGGCCTCGGGCGGCGTGCCGTACAGGCGCGCCAGGGCTGCGGTGTCGCGGATCAGGTGCAGGTTTTCAGTGCTTTGCATGATTGCCTTGTTCAATCGGCTAAATGCGATCATTTCATCGTGACATGCTCGCCAGGTACACGCCGCCCCGGCTGACGCGGAAAAGCGCAAGGATTGTCGCCATCATCAGGCGTTTCACCATGCTGTTTTCGATTTACCGTATGGGCACAAGTCAGGCCAGTCGCGTTCTTTTGCGCCCACCAAACGGTTGTCGAAACTGTTGACCCCAGGATACGGCACGGCGCTTGAGCAGTGGCGCAGTACGCGCCGGGGTATCGCAACGCCAACGGAGATGTGCATGTTCAAACCGGGATTCACGAGCGCAATTGTGGCGGGGCTCGCAGCAATCGACGGTCGTGGCGCAGCAGCGTCCACCGTCATTGGAGAGGCAAATTGGCAGGCGCGGTTGCCATCGATGGCTAAGCGATGTCCGCAGTTGGTTGCTCAGGGCGCCATGCCGGTGGCCACCGGCCGCGCCGGGTCGGCACACCATTCGCTCCATGAGCCGACATAGAGCTTTGCGCCACTCAAACCGGCCAGCTCCATGGCGATCAGGTTGTTGCAGGCCGATACGCCGGAGCCGCATTGATGCACCACCTGCTCGGGCGGCGTATTGCCGAGCAATTGCGTGAATTCATCCTTGAGGTCGGCGGCGCTCTTGTAGGTGCCGTCTGGCTTGAGGTTGTCTTTGCCGAAGCGCAGCAGCGCGCCGGGAATGTGCCCAGCCACAGGGTCGATGGGCTCGGCCAAGCCGCTGTAGCGCTCGGCCGCGCGTGCATCGACCACCGTCATGCCCGGTTTGCCCAGGTTGGCCGCGATGGCGCCGACTTCGACCTTGCGCGAATCGTCGGGCCGGGCCGTGAAAACGGTTGCGCGCGGCAGCGGCACCGCGGTAGTGAGCGCGCGACCTTCGGCTTTCCATTTGCCCAGGCCACCGTCGAGCACCGCGACCGCATGATGCCCAAGCCAGTTGAGGGTCCACCATACGCGGCCTGCGTAGTTGTTCTGCGAGCCGTCGTACAGCACCACCTGGCGCCCGGCGCGCACACCGAGTCGACCGAACACGGCTTCCAGTGAGGCCGGCGCGGGCAAGGGGTGGCGGCCATTGCGCCCGGTCTTGGTACCGGCCATGTCGCCCTCCATTGCCACGAAGTGCGCCCCCGGAATGTGCTCGCGGGCATAGGCCTCGCAGCCGAACGCGTGGTTCATCAAGTCATGCTGGCAGTCCAGAATGATCCACCCGGGGTCGGTCAGGTGCGTGGCCAGTTCGGCGCAGGAAACGATCTTGTCGTGCATGGTGGGCTCGCTTGGGAAGAAACGGTTTGAACGCGCACGGCGTGCGGTGCCTGTGCGGTGAGCGCAGGGCCGCAAGTCTAGCGCGTGGGTCGAACCGCGCCGCGTGTCTGCTGGCGCCGGCGATCGACATCCTATTGATCGTTACCAAAAATACGACAGCCTCGCCAGAGGGATGTTCGTGTCATGAATTCTGCAATTCCCAATAGTTTGGCGGCGTGCAAGAGGGCGGTCGTGCAAACTGCGATTGCTGCTCAGAGGCGCGAACCGAGTTGGCGCCGCACGTA
>JAYTDE010000737.1:0-1682 GCA_043736195.1 Burkholderiales bacterium
CGACTGCGCTCGCATAGCCCATGCGGAAATAGGTGAAGGCCTGCTGGTACAGGTAGAACACCAGCACCGAGGTGCTGCCGGCCGGCCCGCCGGAGGTCATCACATACACCAGCGCGAACACCTGGAACGAGAGGATCACCGACATCACCACCACGAACAGGATGGTCGGCTTGAGCAGCGGCAGGGTGATGCGGCGAAAGCGGTCCCAGGCGCCGGCGCCGTCGATGCGTGCGGCTTCGTAATAGGTATTGTCGATACCCTGCAGGCCGGCCAAGAAAATGGTGGCGAAGTAGCCGACGTTGCGCCAGGCCGCGGTGATGATCAGTGACAAGAGTGCGATGCGCGTATCGGCCAGCCACAGCGGGCCCTCGATGCCGATGCCGCGCAGGCCCTGGTTGATCAGCCCGTATTGCGGATCGAACATCCACACCCAGACAATCCCGATGGCCACCAGGGAAGTGACCGCCGGCAGGTAGAAGATGGTGCGGTAGAGCTTGATCCAGCGCAGCTTCTGGTCCAGCAGCAAGGCCATCGAGAGCGAGAACACCACGATGGCCGCGGTGATACCGACGGTGAAGAGCGCGGTCTGCACCAGGCTTTTGATGAACTCGGCATCAGCCATCAGGGAGGTGTAATTCTCAAGCCCTACCCAGGTGGGCTTGGGCGCCATCATGTTCCAGTCGTGGAACGACAGGTAGAACGAATAGCCGAACGGGAAGCCTACGAAGGCGGCGAAGAACAGCAGCGCTGGCGCGAGCGCGGCCCAGGCAAAACGGGTTTCCTCGTTCCACCAGAGCGGGCGCTGGCGCCGAGTCAAGTCGGCCACCAACGCCCGGTAGCCGCAGGGCTCATGCCATGCCGATCTGCGGCAGCGGTTCGCAGGCGTCGTCCGGCCGGCTGGCGATCATGTCCATCAATTCGCGCTGCACCTTCGCGTAAGCCGGGTCGCCGAAACGGTTGTGCATCTCGTGCGGGTCTTCCGCCAGATCGTAGAGTTCGCCGGCGCCGCTGTTTTTCTCCAGCGTGAGCTTGCGGGTCTTGGTGCGCACCGTGCGCAGGGCCAGGTCGACGCCGCAGCGCGAGGCGCGCAGGTCCCATTCGGAAATCGCGAAATCGCGCGACGCGCTGTCGGTCTCGATCAGCGGCTTCAGGCTGCGGCTGTGCACGCGGCCGGGCAGGGTCACACCGGCGTAGTCGCAGAAAGTCGCCGGCAGGTCGAGGGTCGAGACCGGGTCGGCCACCACCTTGTTCTTCGGCACGCCCGGGCCTTCGAACAACATGCCGACGCGCAGCAGGCCCTCGTAGGCCATCGGCCCCTTGAGCAAGAGGCCATGGTCACCGAGCCAGTCGCCATGGTCGGTGGAATAGACGATCAGCGTGTTCTCTTCAAGCCCGAGATCGCGCAAGGCGATGCGGATGCGCCCAACCTGATGGTCGACCAACGAAATCATGCCGTAGTAATTGGCGATCAGCGCGCGCATCTGTGCTTCGCTTTGCTTCGGTGTGCGCGAGGACTTTTCGCGGAAGGCGCGCAGACGCTCGTTGGCCATTTTCGGCGTGCCCTCAAGCGCGGCGCGGTGCCACCAGGGGCGACGCTCGAGATCCATCTCGCCATGCACCGGCAGTTCGACTTCGTCCGGATGGTGCATATAACACCACGGGTCGGGCGCATCGAAGGGGTG
>JAYTDE010000738.1:0-2723 GCA_043736195.1 Burkholderiales bacterium
ATCTTCGCCTTGTTCGCCCTGTTGATCGGGCTGCCGGCTGCCGCGCAAATGACCATCGAGGTCAGTGGTGCCGGTGCGCGCCAGTATTCAATCGCCATCACCAGCTTTCCTGGTGAGGCGGCACTGCCCGAGAGCCTGACCAGGGTGGTACGCGCCGACCTTGAGCGCAGTGGGCTATTCAAGCTGATCGATACCGCCGGCGTCTCACCAGTGCCGACCGAGCCATCGCAGGTCAGGTTTGGCGACTGGACCGCACGCAATGCCGACTTCCTGGCCATCGGGGTGGTGGTGCCGGCGGCTGACGGTAGGCTCACTGTCCGCGTGCGTTTGGTCGATATCGTCAAACAGGCGGAACTCGGTAATTTCGCCTATACGCTGGCCCCTGCGTTGACACGCACCACGGCGCACCGGGTGGCCGACGATATCCACGAAAAGCTCACCGGTGAAAAAGGGTTTTTCAATACCAAGATCGCCTATGTCAAAAAATCCGGGGCGCGCTTCGACCTGATCGTGGCCGATTCCGACGGCCAGAACGAGCAATCGGCGCTGACTTCGCGTGAACCGATCATCTCGCCCGAATGGTCGCCGGACGGCAACCGGCTGGTATACGTTTCGTTCGAGAATCGCAAACCGCAGATCTGGGTGCACGAGATTTACACCAGCAAACGCACCCTGGTGGCCAATTTCAAGGGCAGCAACAGCGCACCGGCCTGGTCGCCCAGCGGGCGCGAGCTTGCAGTCGTGCTCACACTTACTGGCGGCTCCCAGTTGTACCTGATCCCGGCTGCCGGCGGCGAACCGCGACGCCTGGCCACCAGCAATTCGATCGATACCGAGCCGGTCTTTTCCCCGGACGGCAGCTCGATCTACTTCACCTCCGACCGTGGCGGCAGCCCGCAGATTTACCGCATTCCGGCCGCCGGCGGCGACGCCCGTCGCGTCACCTTCAAGGGAGCATACAACGTCAGTCCCAAGGTCAGCCCGGACGGCAAGACGCTGGCCTACGTCACACGCACCGGTGGCTTGTTCCAGATCAGCACGCTTGACCTGGGCAACGGTCAGGAGCTGACCCTGACCGATACCGTCAAGGACGAAAGCCCGAGCTTCGCCCCGAACGGCAAGATGATTCTTTACGCGACTGAAATCGGCGGGAAAGGCGTGCTGGCGGCAGTCTCCAGCGATGGCCGCGTCAAACAACGCTTGTCGGTGTCCGCCGCCGATGCCAGGGAACCCGCTTGGGGACCCTTTACGAAGTAGGCCTTAAGGCCTCGAGGGAGAAACAACATGGTCCGTTTGCTTTCCATCATCGCACTGGGCGCACTGGTTGCCGCATGCTCTTCTTCCGGCGACAAACAACCGGAAGCGCCGGTTACCGAGCGTCAGGGGCGACCGCCAACCACCAGCACCACACCTGCGCCGCAGCCCGCGCCCGGGCCGACCACCGGCGTCATCACGACGGTGCAGCCACAGGGTGTCGACGAACTCACCAGCGGCGTATTGGCCAAGCGCAGCGTTTATTTCGATCTGGACAGCTTCGAAGTCAAGCCGGAATATCGATCGCTGGTGGAAGCGCATGCGGCTTTTCTGCGCAAGAACCCCGGCCGCAAGGTGGTGGTCGAGGGCAACACCGACGAGCGCGGCAGCCGTGAATACAACCTATCGCTCGGCCAGAAGCGCGCCGAGGCCGTCAGGAAGATGCTGCAACTTCTGGGCGTGCCTGAAACACAACTCGAAGCGGTTTCGTTTGGTGAGGAAAAACCAAAGGCGCCGGGCAAGGATGACGCGGCATACGCCGAGAACCGTCGCAGCGACCTCTCCTATCGTGCTCAATAGTCAGCTTCTCCTGCGGGCCTGCGCGACCTGCGGCTGGCACGCTGTCGTGCTGTTCGCTCTGCTTGGTCCGGCGCACGCCCAGATCTTCAAGGACGACGAGCTGCACAATCGCGTGCGCCAGCTCGAAAGCCAGCGCAGCAACGATGTCAAGCGTGTTGACGGCGTCGAATCACGGGGCGATACGCGGGCGGAAACCCAGGCCCGCCAGTTGATCGACCTGAGTTCGCAGATGGAGTCACTCAAACAGGACATCGCGCGCCTGCGCGGCCTGATCGAAGTACTGACCAACGAACTCGAGAACGCCGCCAGGCGACAACGCGACTTTTATGTCGATCTCGATAGTCGTGTGCGCAAGCTCGAAACCCCGCCGCCGCCGCCGGTCGTAGAAAAGCCCAAGGGGCCGACGGTGGAGGAACAAAAGGCCTACGAGAACGGCCTCAATCTGGTCAAGGCGGCCAACTACAAGGGTGCGGTCGAGGCCTTTGCGGCTTTCATGAAAACCTACCCGGCCAGCACGCTGGCGCCCTCCGCCCAATACTGGATCGGCAACTCGCTGTTCGCCTTGCGCGACTACAAGGGCGCGATCGCCGCGCAGCAGCAAGTAGTCGACACCTGGCCGGATGATCCCAAGGCACCGGATGCCCTGCTCAACATCTCGTCGGCGCAAACCGATTTGAAGGACGTCAAAAGCGCTCGCGTCACGCTCGATACGCTGATCAGGAAGTACCCGCAGAGCGACGCTGCGGCCACCGCCCGGCAGCGACTGACCAAACTGCGCTAGCGGCCGCAACACGAAGCGCGCGCACCTCGCACACACAATGTGAAACCCCGACCGCGAGCCTGCAATGCACCAGACGTCCGATAGTTCCGCTTTCAACCGCCTTCCGACC
>JAYTDE010000739.1:0-7374 GCA_043736195.1 Burkholderiales bacterium
GCCGTTGCGCTGCTGGTTACCGTTGCGATGGCCCTGGTTCGCGCCGCCTTGGGGCCGACTATCTTCGATCGTCTTCAGGCCGCCAATACAGTCGGAACCTGCGCGATGCTTCTGCTGGCGGTGATCGGTTTTCTCACGGCGCGTCCGGAGTTCCTCGACCTCGCACTGGTCTACGGCCTGCTCAATATCGTCGGAACTATCGCCGTCCTCAAGTATGTGCGGCAAGGCGATCTGGGATCGGCAGGCGACGCGCAAGGCGAGCGCGGTAAATGAGTGCCTTTGTAGGCATCCTGAGCTGGATTTGCCTGGTCGTGGGCGGCCTGTTTTGCATCGTTGGTGCGATAGGTCTGTTGCGCATGCCCGATTTCTATACCCGCATGCATGCGGCCAGTGTGACCGAGACCCTGGGGGCCGGCTTTATTCTGCTGGGATTGCTGCTGCAGGCGGGGTTCACCTTGATCGGCGCCAAGCTCTTGATGATCGGGCTACTGATATTTTTCACCAGTCCCGCCGCCACACACGCGCTGGCGCGGGCCGCCATGGTTCGCGGACTGGCACCCAAACTTCATGCCGAAGGTGAAAAGTCATCGAATCCCTGATCATCAATGTGCTGCTGTTCATGATGGCTGCGATCGTGCTCGTCATCACCTCGACCCGCAGCTTGTTCGCGGTCATCGTGCTGGGCGGCGTCTACAGTTTCCTGATGGCTACCGTTCTGGTCGCGCTCGACGCCGTCGACGTGGCGATGACCGAAGCGTCGGTGGGCGCCGGTATTTCGACGGTACTCCTGCTGGGTGCGCTGCATTTATGCAAACCGGAAGAAGCCAAGTATTCGCAGCGCTCCTGGCTACCGGTGCTGGTGTCGATCGGCACCGGTGTCGCGCTGGTTTACGGCACGCTCGAATTGCCGGCGTTTTCCGATGCCTCCGCGCCGATCCACACGCATGTCGCGCCCAGATATCTTAAAGAAGTGATGCAAGAGACCGGGGTGCCGAACGTGGTGACCGCAGTCCTGGCAAGCTATCGGGGTTACGACACCTTGGGGGAGACCACTGTGGTGTTCACCGCAGGCGTGGGCGTAATCGCGCTGCTGCGCCGCAAGAGAAGGCAGGGCAAGGCATGAAGGGTGACATGGTCTTGCGGGTGATAGCCAAGCTGCTGTTGCCGTTCATCATTCTGTTTGCGCTGTATGTGCAGTTTCATGCCGATTTCGGTCCTGGCGGCGGGTTTCAGGCGGGCGTCATCGCCGCCGCAGCGGTGGTTTTCTATGCGCTTATTTTCGGCCTCGACAAGGCGCGTCGCGTCGTTCCCGAGCCGCTGGTGGAGCGGATGGTCGCCCTGGGCGTGCTGATTTATGCCGGAGTGGGGATAGCCGGCATGGTTCTGGGCGGCAATTTCCTCGATTATTTCGTGCTCGACGCGAACCCGGTCGTCGGCCAGCAGCGTGGCATTTTCTGGGTCGAGGCCGGCGTCGCGGTGACCGTTTTCGGTGTGATGCTGAAGATCTTCTACATGTTCGCCGCCCGCGGGCGCTTTGACGACGAGTCCCAGGAAGAAACAGGGCGATGAACCCGGCCAGCCATTTCAGTTACTGGATCACGGTGTTCCTGATGGTCGCGGGCCTGTTCATCGTGATGGCGCGCGGCAACCTGATCAAGAAGATGGTGGGCCTGGGAATTTTCCAGACCTCGGTTTACCTGCTTTACATTGTGCCAGGCAAGCTCATCGGCGGCACCGCCCCTATCCTGGCCGATGGGTTCACGCTCTACTCGAATCCATTGCCGCATGTTCTGATACTGACGGCCATCGTGGTAGGTGTCGCCACCCTGGCGCTGGGGCTGGCACTGGTGGTGCGCATCCACGAGGCTTACGGCAGCATCGAAGAAGACGAGATTCTCGCCGCAGAGCAGGCCGAGCGCGCGGTTTCATGAATCTCGCACACCATCTTCCGGCGTTGCAGGTGGTCCTGCCCTTGATGGCGGCGCCGCTGGTGGTGCTGTTGCGGCGCAGTGGCTTTGGATTCGCGCTGGTTTCGGGGGTGAGTTGGGCTGCGTTCGCCATCGCCATCGCCTTGTGGCTGCAAGTCGATGCTGGCGGAACCATTTCTTATGCGATCGGCAACTGGCCGCCTCCGTTGGGGATCGAATATCGTGTGGATCGCCTGTCGAGCTTCATTCTCGTGCTGGTGACCGGCGTCGCCGCAGTGGTTTTGCCCTACAGCAGGCGCAGTGTCGAGACGGAGATTCCGCGCGAGCAGCATTATCTTTTCTACTCACTGTTCGCGCTGGCGCTTACCGGACTGCTTGGCATCACCATTACCGGCGACGCATTCAATATTTTCGTATTTCTCGAGATATCCTCGCTCTCGACCTATGCCCTGATCGCACTCGGTCGTGATCGCCGGGCGCTGCTTGCCGCCTATCGCTACCTGATCATGGGGTCGATCGGTGCCACCTTTATCGTCATCGGCATCGGTCTTCTTTATCTCATGACGGGCACGCTCAACCTGCCTGATCTTGGTGCACGCCTGCCGGCGGTGCGCGAGGCCCGGCCGTTACTGGCGGCGATGGCGTTCCTGACTGTGGGCATCGGCTTGAAGCTCGCGCTGTTTCCACTGCACCAGTGGCTGCCCAACGCATATACATTCGCGCCCTCGGTGGTGTCGGCGTTTCTCGCGGGTACCGCCACCAAAGTGGCGATTTACGTGCTGCTGCGTTTTTATTTCTCCGTGTTCGACCAAAGCGCTTTTTTTCAGCGCATGCCCTGGTCCGAAATCCTTCTGGTGCTTTCGCTCGCAGCGATGTTCGCGGCATCGGCCATGGCCATCTTTCAGGATGATTTGCGGCGGCTGCTGGCCTACTCCAGCATCGCGCAGATGGGATACATCACACTGGGTATCGCCCTGGCATCTGAGTCCGGGCTGACCGCGGCGATCGCGCACATGTTCAATCACGGCATCACCAAGGCCGCGCTGTTCATGCTGTGCGGATGTGTGGTCGTAGGCGTCGGCGGGACCAGCATGTCGCAGCTGGCAGGGCTCGGGCGGCGCATGCCGCTGACCTCCCTGTGCATGGTTCTGGGTGGCCTGAGCCTGATCGGCGTGCCCGGCACGGCGGGCTTTGTCAGCAAGTGGTATCTACTGCTGGCTGCGTTTGAAAAGGGTAGCTGGTGGCTGGTGCTGGCCATCCTGGCAAGTTCGCTTCTGGCGGTGGTGTATGTGTGGCGCTTTGTCGAGGTGGCCTATTTAAATGCGTCACAGGGCGAGCGGAACCTGCCGCGTGAGGCGCCGCTATCGATGCTGGTACCGGCTTGCCTGGCGATCGGGGCGGTGATCTGGTTCGGACTGGACGCCTGGTTCGTTACGAGCTCGGCGAGTGCGGCAGCGGCCGAACTTCTCGGTGCTGCGAAATGAATGGGGCAAACCTGATACTGATCGCGCTGGCGGTGCCGCTGGCCGGCGCCGCCGCCATCGTTGCTTCACGTCTGCGGCCCAACTTGCGCGAGTCGACGACCCTGTTGTGTGCCTGTGCCCTGTTCGGATGTGTTGCACTCCTGGTGCCGCTGGTCCTGGCGGGCGGGCGGCCGGAGTTGCCGGTCATTGAAGTAATGCCGGGCCTGGCCATCGCTTTCCGGGTTGAACCCCTGGGCATGCTGTTCGCGGGCATCGCGTCACCATTGTGGATTGTCAATTCCGTGTATTCGATCGGCTACATGCGCGGGAACCAAGAACAGCATCAAACGCGCTTCTACGTTTGCTTCGCGCTGGCACTTTTCGCCGTGATGGGCATTGCGTTTTCGGCCAACGTATTCACCCTTTTCATCTTCTACGAACTTCTCACTCTGGTCACCTATCCTTTGGTCACCCATCATGGCTCGACTGAGGCGCGCAATGGTGGCCGGGTATATGTCGGTCTGCTTCTGGGCACGTCGATCCTGTTCCTGCTTCCCGCGCTGGTGTACACCTGGCATCTCGCCGGCAGCACCGATTTTCGCCCTGGCGGCATCCTCCCTGCGGGCATCGGCGCCGGCGCACTGCTGGCGCTGTTCGGGCTGTACATATTCGGGATCGGCAAGGCGGCGTTGATGCCGTTCCACCGCTGGCTACCGGCGGCGATGGTTGCACCGACGCCGGTCTCGGCACTGTTGCACGCCGTCGCGGTGGTCAAGGCCGGTGTGTTTTGCGTGGTCAAGGTCGCGGTCTATGTGTTCGGTCTCGAGTTGCTCTCCGGTAGTACCGACTGGCTCGCACTGGCGGCGGGATTCACCATCATCGCAGCGTCCGTGGTGGCGCTCAACGCGGATAACCTGAAGCGACGACTCGCCTATTCGACGGTGAGCCAATTGTCGTACGTGGTGCTCGCCGTGGCGGTATTGGCGCCGCTGTCGGTCGTAGGCGCGGTGCTGCATATCGCCGCCCATGCGTTGGGGAAAATCACCCTGTTTTTTGCCGCGGGGGCGATCTATACCGCCAGCCATAAGACAGAAGTCAGCCAGCTCGACGGCATCGGCAGGCGCATGCCATGGACCATGACAGCTTTCGCCATCGGCGCCTTGTCGATGATCGGCTTGCCGCCGGCCGCCGGCTTCGTGTCGAAGTGGTTCATGCTGTCCGGCGCCATGGCGGCGTCCCATTGGCTGGCGGTGGCCGTCATCGTGGCCAGCACGCTTCTCAATGCCGCCTACTTCCTGCCGATCATCCATCGTGCGTTCTTTCGTGCACGCGCGCCAGGCGATGCAGGCGCCGTCCACGGGGAGGCGCCGCTGCCGATGGTAGTGGCCTCGACTATCACCGCAGCTGGCACGCTCGCGATGTTTTTCTGGCCCGATGTGCCACTCGCGCTCGCCCGCCAGATGCTCGGAGGTAGCTGATGCAACAGCACTGGCTGGACCAACCGCGCAACCTCAAACTCCTGTGGCGGGCTTTTCTTGGTGTGCTGGTGGCCACAGTGCTGGCCGAACTTCTGGTGCACCTGCATCCGCATTTCGAGGTCGAGTCGCTATTCGCTTTTCACGCCTGGTACGGATTTCTGGCGTGCGCGCTGATGATCATCGTTGCCAAGGTGCTGGCTCTTTTGCTGAAACGGCGCGACACCTACTACGACGGGAGCGACCATGATTGACTGGCTGGCGCATCCGGGCCTGGTTCTTTTGCTGGGAGCGATGCTCCTGCCGTTCTTGCGCGCGCGCGCGCGCGCGGCGGCAGTCCTGGCGTTGCCGCTGCTGGCGCTGATCCTGGTCTGGCGGCTGCCGGACGGCGCCGGCTTGAGCGCGCAATGGCTCGGCTACCAGCTCACGCCGATCAGCCTTGACAAGCTTTCCCGTCTGTTCGCCACCATTTTTTCGATCATGGCGTTCGGCGGCGGATTGTTCGCACTGGCCCAGCCGAGTCGATTGGAGTTGCCTGCGGCCTATCTCTATGCCGGTGCCGCCATCGGGGTGGTGCTGGCAGGCGACCTGATTAGCGTATTCGTGTTCTGGGAGCTGATGGCCGTCGGCTCGACGCTGATTCTGTGGAGTGCCGGAACCGCGGCCGCCTGGGCCGCAAGCCGACGCTACATCATGATCCACCTTCTCGGTGGCGTGATTCTGTTCGCAGGTGTAGGCGGGCATGTGCTGGCCACGGGTGACGCAGCCTTTGTGCGCATGGCCCCGGATTCGATTGCGCATTGGCTGATCCTGATCGGATTTTTGGTCAACGCCGGGGCGCCGCCGCTTTCAGCGTGGCTACCGGACGCGTATCCGGAAGGATCGTGGAGCGGCACAGTTTTTCTTTCCGCGTTCACCACCAAGACGGCGGTCTATGTTCTGTTGCGCGGATTTCCGGGCACGGAATTCCTGATCTGGGTTGGCCTTTTCATGGTGTTCTACGGCATTGTCTACGCGCTGCTCGAAAACGACATGCGGCGCATCCTCGCCTACAGCATCGTCAACCAGGGCGGATTCATGATCGCGGGCATCGGTATCGGCACTGAAATGGCGCAGAACGGCGTCGCTGCACAGGCCTTTACGGGCATCATTTACATGGGGCTGTTGTTGATGTCCGCCGGATCGGTGTTGTTCGCAACCGGGAAACGCAAGTGTTCCGAACTGGGTGGGCTGTTCCACAGCATGCCGGCGGCAACCATTTGCGGCATTATCGGGGCGCTGGCGATCTCCTCGTTTCCCCTGACTTCGGGATTCGTGTCGAAGAGCATGGTTTCCCAGGCGGCGGCGGACGGCCACATCACGTGGGTCTGGCTGGCGCTGGCTGCGGCATCCGCCGGCGTCTTTCTGCACGTCGGCATCAAGTTTCCGTGGTTTGTTTTTTTTCAGAAGGATTCCGGACTGCGCCCGGCCGATCCGCCGGCCAACATGCGTTGGGCCATGTACGGATTTTCGTTTCTCTGCCTGGCCATCGGCGTTTGGCCGGAAACGCTGTATCGCCTGCTCCCGCACGCTGTTGCCTATGAACCGTACACCGCAGCTCACGTGCTGACGCAGTTGCAACTGCTGTTGTTTTCCGGACTGGCGTTTTTCGTGATGCTGCCCTGGCTCAAGCGCACCCTCACCATCACACTCGATACGGATTGGGTTTATCGCGTGTTCCTGTCGGCGCTGGCAATCGGGGTTGGGGGCGGCATTGCGGGTATCCAGAAAGGCATGCTGCGGGTCGGGGCGGCGATCGGCGCGCGCTTGTCAATCGCAATTCGGCGCCATCAGCGCGCGGAGGGGTTTTTAATGCGTAGCCGGCCCACCAGTGTGATGGCGTTTTGGGCGATTTTGATGCTATTGACGTATTTGATCGTCAACTACATCCAATGACCTGACGGGCTGCCCGCGCTGGCGATTCCGGCTCCGCGCCGATTCGAAAGCCACCGCAGGTGATGCGCAAACAGGTGGCAATAGAAGTGTCGTTACGCCTTGAAACTGCCTCGTATGCAGATCCAGGGCCGTGCCAACTTTCTGTGCCGCGCCGAACCTGCGGCGGATGGTATCGATGACCTCCTGATTCGACCACCAACCGACCACCAACCGACCACCAACCGATTACAAACCGACCACCAACCGACCACCAACCGACCATCCAGCCGTTCAACGTCTATACAAGCGATATTCCAGTCGCCGGTCGCCACCCTAACCGAAGCCTCCTTCAAATCGCTACCAGCTTCAGCAACAACATCCTTTGTCAACCGCCAGATACCCGTGCAGTCTTTCTGCCGCGCGGACTCCTGGCCTCGATTCGTGAGAACATCGCGGCAGCATGCCGATGCATGATCGGACCAGCGATTCAATGAACACCATCCCGACCGCGCCCCTCAATCGCCGCCTGATCGTAGCCCTGCTGCTGGGCGGACTGGTGTTTCTGGGGTTCACGGTCCTGCAGTTGTTTCTGGT
>JAYTDE010000740.1:0-6372 GCA_043736195.1 Burkholderiales bacterium
GGCGCGATGGTATGGGATTCGGCGATTTCAAGCTGCTGGCGGCCCTGGGAGCTTTCCTTGGCTGGCAGATGCTGCCGCTGATTGTGTTGATTTCGTCCGTAGTGGGTGCGGTCATCGGGATTTTCCTGATTCTGCTGGCGCGACGCGGCCGCGAGGTACCCATGCCATTCGGGCCTTATCTGGTCTGCGCCGGTGTAATCGCCTTGTTCGCGGGTGACTGGTTGACCCGCGCGTACCTGGATTTCCTGTGACGGCGTCGGCTACGAGCGGATCCGGAAAACGGGTTGCTGGAGCAATGGTGGTCGGGCTGACTGGCGGCATCGGAAGTGGCAAGTCAACGGTTGCTGCGGAGTTTGAGAAACTGGGCGTCCCAGTTGTCGACGCCGACGCCATCGCGCATGGGCTTACCGCAGCTTCCGGCTTGGGCATTGAGCCGATCCGGGCGCTGTTCGGAGAACAGTTCATCGGATCCGATGGCGCAATGGATCGGCCGCGCATGCGCGCGCACGTGTTTGAGAATCCGGGGGCGCGTACGCAACTCGAGGCCATCCTCCATCCGATGATCCGCGCAGAGACTGCACGGCAGCTTGCCGCGCTGCATGCGCCTTACTGCCTGCTGATGATCCCCTTGCTGATCGAGGCGGCGGCCAGCAATCCCCTGCATTGGCGCGACCGCTTTGACCGCATCCTGGTGGCGGACTGCAGCGAGGACACACAAGTCCGGCGCGTAATGGTACGCAATGGTTTTGATCAACAAGCTGTGCGGCGCATCATGCAGACGCAGGCGATCCGGGCGCAACGCCTCGAGCGCGCCGATGATGTGATCGACAATGACGGTGACCTGGCCGCACTGCGGCCTCAGGTGATGCGTTTGCATCAGAGCTATCTGCGCATGGCGGCTCTACGAACATGACCAGACGACCAAGGCCGGTCCAGATTTCAATTGTCAAGCGCGAGGCCTTGCTTCACAATCGCTGGCAATTCAGGTCGAGGCCCGACATTCGCATCCAAATCAGGTGATTACCTACGAATATCCGCTATCCGAACGCATCCGCACGCTGCTGCGACTTGAGGATCTGTTCGACCGAACGCGCTACTTTCTGGCGCGCGAAGATCCGCTCGACCACCATTGCGCACTGGTGGCGATTTTTGAGATCATTGATGTTGCCGGTCGCGCCGACCTCAAGTCCGACCTGATGCAGGAACTTGAGCGGCAGCGTCAGGTGCTATCGACTTTTCGTGGTTCGCCCGAAGTCGCGCAGGACGCACTTGATCGGGTACTGCGGGAAGCCGACGAGACGTTTTCCTCGCTGGCGACGAACGCAGGCAAGACCGGGCAGCACCTGCGCGAAAACGAGTGGCTCATGAGCGTCAAGAGCCGCATAAACATTCCGGGCGGCGCTTGCGAATTCGATCTTCCCTCGTATCATTTCTGGCTGCATCGCTCGACGGCCGCGCGCCTGGCCGACTTGAACGGCTGGCTTGCGCCATTGCTGCCCGTACGCGACGGAATTTCAATCGTGCTGCGTCTGTTGCGCGACAGCGGCAAGGCCGCTGCGTTCACGGCGATACAGGGCCAGTTTCAGCAGATGTTGTCCGGCAAGGTGGCGCAACTGATACGGGTGCGACTGGCCGATGATCTGGCTTTCATCCCCGAAATCAGCGCCAACAAATATGCGTTGATGATCCGCTTCACTGAACCGATAGCCGACACCTCCGGCGCCTGGGGTGGCGCCAGGCCGCGCCAGTCCGAGACCAACGTGTCTTTCGAGCTGACCTACTGCAATCTATAGGCGGGCACATGCTGGCCAGCGTAGCTTGTCCCACTTGCGGCGCCGAGGTCGCATGGTCGCCGCAAAGCCGCTTCCGACCTTTCTGTTCCAACCGCTGCCTTCTGCTTGACCTCGGCGCCTGGGCTGACGAGACGTATCGCGTTCCGGTGCGCGGGGAACCTGATCCGGGAAGCGAAACCGGCGGCAACTGACGCCGGGCGCGGAATCAGAGCCACGCGCCGCGCATCATGGCAATGCCGTGCGCTGCGTTTGCTGTGGCCTGTGGCAAGTGCGCACGGGAAATTCCACCCAAAGCATAGGTGGGTATTTGCGCGTCGCACGCCAGGGCGGCGAATCGCGTCCAGCCAAGAACCGGGCCTTCGGGGTGCGTGGGCGTGGGGAGCACCGGGCCGAGTACGGCGAAATCGCACCCGATAGCGAGCGCGCGCTGTAGGTCGACCTCGTTGTGAGCCGAAGCGCCAATCAGCGGAAAGTCCGGCCGCTCGCTGATTTTTCCCAGTTGCGCCGCGGTCAGGTGCACCCCGTCGGCACAGATAGCTTGCGCCAGTTCGACATCCGCGTTGACCAGCATGCGCGCGCCGTGGGCGCGGCAACGGGCAAGAACGGCAACCGCAAAATCCCTGCGTGTCGCGGGGGCCATCGCGCCTTCACGGACCTGTATCAGGCGCAATCCGGCGCTCAAGGCGTTTTCAAGTCGCACCAGAAAGTCGGTTGCACCGGCCTCGCCGGCATTGGTGATGGCGTACGTCGCGGGAAGGCGCAAAGCCTTGAGTACCGGACCGTTGGCGGGCAGCATCGGACCAACGGTTTCCCGACCTGGCGTCTGAAACTCGAAACTCTGTCCATCGAGCCCGACAGGCCCGCCGCGCCAGCGCCTGATACGGAAGAATCTCAGACGCACTGAAGCGTGCTCATAGTCGTGCCGGCGCAATAGCCAGGGTTCTGCTTCCATTATCTCGATTCCGAGTTCTTCGCGGATCTCGCGCACGATCGCCTCGTAATGCGTCTCGCCAGGTTCGACCTTGCCGCCGGGGAATTCCCAATAACCTGCGTAGACCTTTCCCTGCGGACGTTGCGCCAGCAGGTAGCTGCCATCCGGTCGGGCAATGACCGCGGCGACAACTTCAATCAGCTTCGGCATGTGGTTGGAACCTGCCGGCGGTGGCTAGCGGCCGGGCTTGCGGGCGCCTCTGGCAGGCGTCGCGACGACGTTCCTGCCAAGCTTGCCGGCATGATCACGGGCGAACTGCCAGGCCACGCGGCCGGAACGCGACCCGCGCTCGATGGTCCAGGTCAGGGCTTCAGCGCGTGCTCCTTCAATCTCTCTTGCATCGCAGCCGAAGTGCGCCAGCCAGTGGTCGACGATGGCTATGTATTCGTCCTGATCGAACGGATAGAAGGAAAGCCAAATACCGAAGCGCTCGGACAAGGAAACCTTCTCTTCAGCCGACTCACCCGGGTGGATCTCCTCGCCTACATGCCGGTACTCGAGATTCTCGTGCATGTATTCAGGCAGGAGGTGGCGGCGATTGGAAGTCGCGTAGATCAAGGTGTTTTCCGACGCCGCGTTGACCGATCCGTCAAGCGCCACTTTGAGTGACTTGTAGCTGGCGTCGCCTTCGTCGAAGGACAAATCGTCGCAAAAAATAATGAACCGCTCCGGCCGCTTTTCGATCAGATCGGTGATCTCGCCCAGATCCACCAGTTCGGATTTGTCGACCTCGATCAGGCGCAAGCCCCGGGCGGCATACTTGTTGAGCATGGCTTTGACCAACGACGACTTGCCGGTGCCGCGCGCGCCGGTCAGCAGAACATTGTTGGCAGGCAGGCCCTCCACGAACTGGCGCGTGTTCTGCTCCATGGTCTTGCGCTGCCGCTCCACGCCTTGCAGGTTCGAAAGCTTGATCTGAGACAGTCGCGGCACGGCTTGTAGCCAGCCGCGGCCATTGTTCTTGCGCCAGCGATACGCAACTGCCGAGTCCCAATCAGTCGGTTGCGGGGCTGGTGGCAGAACGGCATCGAGGCGGTCAATGAATTGCAGCGCGCGGGAGATCAGTGTCTGGAGATCGGTCATTCATGCGGGGTCGCGTTGAGCGATGCTTCGGTGTCTGGAGCGGCGCGAGGCGGGCGCCGACCGGTGGTTGAGATGCCATGGCGGATCAACTCCGATAGTCGGCGTTGATCGAAACGTATTCGTGCGAAAAATCGCAAGTCCAGAGCGTGGTGGCGGCCGCACCGCGATTGAGCAGCACGCGTACAGTGATTTCCGCCTGGCGCATGACGCGCTGACCGTCCTGTTCCCGGTAATTCGCATCGCGGCCACCGTTGCTGGCGACCAATACGTCGTCGAGATAGAGATCGATCCCTGCTTGATCAAGGTCGTCTATTCCGGCATATCCGACCGCTGCGAGGATCCGGCCCAGATTTGGATCCGAGGCGAAGAACGCGGTTTTAACAAGCGGCGAGTGGCCGATCGCATACGCCACTTTGCGGCACTCGTCGACCGAAGCTCCGCCCTCGACCCTGACGGTGATGAACTTGGTCGCGCCCTCGCCATCGCGCACGATGGCCTGCGCGAGCTCGATCGAAAGATCGGTCAGCGCTCGCGCGAACACCTTGCCATCCGGGGTATTGAGGCCGGTGATCGCCGGTGCTCGTGATCGGCCGGTCGCAATCGCCACAAACGAGTCGTTGGTCGATGTGTCGCCGTCCACTGTGATCGCGTTGAAGGATGCATCAGCGGCTCGTGCAAGCAGTGCATCCAGCACATGCTGCGAAACGCGTGCGTCAGTGGCGATGAAGCCGAGCATGGTCGCCATATTGGGCCGGATCATGCCAGCGCCTTTGGCTATTCCCGTAAGCGTAACCGACTCGCCGCCGATCGAAATGCTGCGCGATGCAGCCTTCGGCAGGGTATCTGTGGTCATGATGGCGGTAGCCGCGTCCAGCCAGGTAGCCCTGCCGCGCGATGCCACCACGTCCGGCAGGCCCTTCAACAAGCGCTCCATGGGCAATTGCTCCATGATGACACCGGTGGAAAACGGCAGCACCTGTTCGGCGTCGATTCCAAGCTGCTTGGCCAAGCTGGCGCACGTTGCAAGCGCATTGGCCAGTCCCGGTGCGCCGGTTCCCGCATTCGCATTGCCGGTGTTGACGATCAGCGCTCTGATACCGGAATCGTGTCGCAGGTGCTCTCGGCACAGCATGACAGGCGCTGCGCAAAAGCGGTTGCGGGTGAATACGCCGGCGACGTTCGAACCGGGCGCCAGACTCATGAGCAACAGATCGCGGCGATTGGCCTTGCGTATGCCAGCCTGTGCGACCCCAAGCTCAACGCCCGGGACGGCAAGCAGGCTGCTGGCGAGGGGGGCACTCAGATTCACAGGCAAAGCGGGCTCCGACCGTTTGTTGGGACCGGCAATGTCCGCATACCGGTTCGGCACGCGGTTTCACTGTTCATGCAAGTTTGCCATGACACTGCTTGAACTTCTTGCCGGAGCCGCACGGGCAGGGGTCGTTGCGGCCCACCTTTTTGGTAAAGCGCTTGAACGGTGCCAGTGCCTCGACCGGCCCCTCGGGCTCGGCATTGGCAAGCGCATGCTGCAGTCGCATGCGACCTTCCAACTCCTCTGCTTCCCGCTTGGCTTGCGCTTCGGCGGCTTCGACTTCCTCGCGCGACCGCACGCGCACGGTCATGAGTGTCTTGGTCACGTCGTGCTTGACAGTTTCAAGGAACGACTGAAACAGTTCAAACGCTTCGCGCTTGTATTCCTGCGTGGGATTTTTCTGTGCGTATCCGCGTAGATGGATCCCCTGACGCAGGTGGTCCAGCGCCGCCAGGTGCTCGCGCCAATGATGGTCAATGGATTGCAGCATGACCGAGCGTTCGAACGATGACCAGTTCTCGCGGCCCACGGTCTCGACTTTGGTCTGATAGGACCTTGCAGCTATGCCGGCCACCCTTCCGAGGATGTCCTCGTCGTTGAGGTTTTGATCGGCTTCGGTCCACTTGCGCACCGGCGCATCCAGACCCCAGTCATCCTTGAGAATGGCGGTCAGACCATCAAGATCCCATTGTTCCTCGACACTTTCGGCAGGTACATGGATGCGTACCACCTGGGTAAATACCCCTGCACGCAGGCTGTCGACGGTTTCAGTAATGTCGTCGGAGTCAAGTAGTTCATTGCGTTGCTGATAAACAACCTTGCGCTGGTCGTTCGCCACATCGTCGTACTCAAGCAACTGCTTACGCATGTCGAAATTGCGTGCCTCGACCTTGCGTTGCGCCGATTCAATCGAGCGGGTGACGATTCCGGCCTCGATGGCCTCACCATCCGGCATGTTCAGGCGGTCCATGATCGCCTTGACGCGATCGCCGGCGAAAATACGCAGCAGCGGATCCTCGAGGGAAAGATAAAATCGCGAAGATCCGGCGTCGCCCTGACGACCCGAACGCCCGCGCAACTGGTTATCCACGCGCCGCGATTCGTGCCGCTCTGTGCCGATGATATGCAGGCCGCCGGCGGCGAGTACCTGAGCGTGCAGCGCCTGCCACTCTTCGCGCAGCCGGGTCGCGCGC
>JAYTDE010000741.1:0-2858 GCA_043736195.1 Burkholderiales bacterium
GGTCTCACCGCGTCGCGGTTCGAGCGGGCCATGCGGCAATATCTTGCGGCGCACAGCAGCACTGGAAAGTAGCAGCCGCCGAAATCAATCGTCGGGCCGCTTGGGCACGCCATTCTCCATCGCGGTAACATTGAGCTTCGATTCAGGGAGGCTTGGCAATGGGCAATCGACTCGAAGTTCTGGAAGCTGAAGCGTTGACGCTCACGCCCGGCGAACGTGCCGCGTTCGCGCAACTGCTGCTGGCCAGCCTGGATGAGGACGCCGAGATCGAGGACGCTTGGGCTATCGAAGTCGAACGCCGGATCGCCGAAGTCGAAGCCGGCTCGGTTCAGGTCATTCCCATCGCGGATGCACTCGCGCAGGCACGTGCGAAGTTGAAGTGAAACTGGTTGTCGTTCCGCTAGCTCTCGCCGAACTGAATGAAGCGGCAACGTTCTATGCGGCGAAAGCGAATGTCGAGCTCGGGCTCACATTCCTTGCAGAATTCGACAGAACTGCCAACCTCATTCTTGCCAATCCTTTCGCCGGCGCAATCTTTCGTGGCACCCGGCGTCGGCTCTCCCTGCGCCGATTTCCCTACGGCGTGATTTATCAAGTCACGCCAACGGAACTTCGAATCGTCGCGGTCGCGCACCATCGCCGGCGGCCCGGATATTGGGTAGATCGCAAGTAACCGGTGGTCGCCGCCGCCGATTGGCGCGGACTCGCATTGCGCTTGGCCAGGGCTGCAGGATTGCGTGAGCAACGCCACGGCTTGCTGCAACGTGCCCAATGTGGCGCGACTCGCCGCGGCACTACTGCCCGCGGTTACGCGCGACGAAGACGCGAAACTGCTGTTGAACACCATGCAAACCGCCGGGTATAGCCTTCGGGTCATGAACCCGTTCTACGCCGCTCTCGCCAACGCCGACCAGCCACGCATGCCTGTGGTGATCTATTCAAAGTGGCGGAAAGAGCCGCACCCCATTGTCTCGGAACGCCCCTTCTATCCCTAAGAAACACGAAAGCAGGGTTCTTCCACGTCAAAGGTGTAGTCAGGCCGGGCGACGGAATTGTGCCGCTTAGTGGCATCTACTCACTCAGGGGATCACAACCTGGCCGCGCTGTCGCCCAGGCCGCGCCTGCATCGGATCCGCTTTCATGGGGTGCTGGCACCGAATGAAAAGCTGCGAAAAGCGGTGGTGCCGGAGCCCATTGAGACCGCACTGGCGCACGAAGGCGACTGCGCGCACAGCCAGCGGCAGCGCGAAGGGGTGACCACGTTGGCCGCAATCGTTGAAGCGCGTGTTCGATATCGACATCGAGCAGTGCGCGCGTCATGGCGGCCAACTAAAGCGCATCGCGGTCATCGAAGAACCTTGCGTGATCCAGCGCATCCTCACCCATCCTGAGCCGGCCGCCCAGCCGCCGCCGCGCGCACCGGCCGTGCGGTTCAGGGTTCTTGAAAAAGGGCGTTTGAAATTCCTGTACCCTCGACCAATTGAGGGCTGTTGCGATCATCCGTTGATCGCCGCGGCCCGCCAACATCTTGAGTATCACCGCTGCGTTCGATAGGAGTACCGCAATGAAAGCAACCCCGATAGCCTTGGTTCTGGCGCTTGGCCTGCCCGTACTTGCACCGGCCCAGCAGCAAAAGGTCACCGGCCCGCAGGCCCGTTACTGGGTCAGCGCGGAGACGCAGACCGGCATCTCGGCAATGGACGGGGGCGGCGCCGCCATGATGGCAGCGATGATGGGCGGTGGAGGCGGCAGCGGCCCACGCAAATCGGTCATGTTGGAGCTGACCGGAACCCGCGCAGCCAATCCGGCCGAGGGGACCCACAGCATTCCGGGCGGGATGAACATGGGCCCGGCGCTACCCCTCATAGGCGAGCGCTCCGCGGCGGCCGCGCCGGAACACGAACGTGACATTCCGCGCATGGACGAACGACCGCGCGGCCGCATGCTGTTCTTCTGGGGTTGCGGCGAGTCGGTCGGCACCGGTCAGCCGGTGGTGCTGGACATGGCGCAGATGGCCGACGGTAACGTGCCGGCCAACCTGCGCTCGACGGCGGTGGCACGCGATGTGCCGTTCCGCCTGCTCAATTCGCGCGGTGCCGGCTACGCCAACTGGCCCAACCAGCGCGACAGCAAGGCCGTGCCGGCCAACGCCTCGCTGGCCGGCACGCACAACGTGCAGGGTAACCTCAATCCGCCGATCCGCTTTTCGGTCGATGGCGCCAACGACTTCATGGATGCCCTGACGCTCACGCGCGGCAAGACCGGCAGCGGCGCGCTCAAGCTGTCATGGAACGCGGCGGCCACCGCGACCGGCTACTTCGCCACCGGATTCGGCGCCAAGCAGGGCGGCGCCGGCAATGACGACATGGTGATGTGGAACTCCAGCGCCGTGCGCCTGATCGGCGGCGAATCGATGATGCGCTTCCTGCCGCCGGCCGAAGTCGCGCGCCTGATCCGCGAGAAGGTGGTGCTGGATGCGAAGACCACCGAATGCACGGTGCCCAAGGAAGTGCTGGCGGCCGCAGGCGGCGATCTGGTCATGAACAACCTCAACGGGTTCGGGCCCGAACTCAACGTTGTCCATCCACCGCGCCCCACCGACCCCAAAGCCGACTGGAACCAGGAGTACGCGGTGAAGCTGCGCCTGCGCACCACCGCCAGCGCGATGGCCGGCATGGAGGACGCGGGCGGGCGGCCGAGCAGGGCCACGCGCGCCGGAGCCGATCAAGGCAGCGCGCCCGATACCGGGACCGCGCGCGAAAGCGGTCAGGACTCGTCCGGCGGCTCGACGCCGGCCGACGCTGCCAAGTCGATCCTGCGCGGCATTTTCGGGCGCTGACCGGCCCGGCCAACAGGAA
>JAYTDE010000742.1:0-7716 GCA_043736195.1 Burkholderiales bacterium
GATATCCGTGGTCGTGGGCTGATGCAGGCGATCGAACTGGTGGCCGATCGCGCCAGCGCCACGCCATTCGATCCCGCGTTGCGACTGCATGCACGCATCAAGCAAAGCGCCATGCGGCTTGGGCTTGCGTGCTACCCAAGCGGCGGCTGCGTCGACGGCAGGGCTGGCGACCATGTGCTGCTGGCGCCGCCGTTCATCGTGACCGACGCGCAATTAGACGAAATCGTGCATCTTTTACTGCAAGCAGTGGACCAAGTGATTGCCGCGCTGCCGGCGATTTAGGGCAGAGCGGCGACGGCCACGCGCCATCAGGCTTACACCGCCGCGCAGCACTCAACATGCGCCGCGTGTCTAGCGCGGCGTCAGCTTCCTGATCTCGTCCTTGAATTCGCCCAGCACCTTGGCGCCGTCCAAGCCTTTGGCATTGGCATCCTTGATCCAGTCGCCTTCGAGCGACGCTGTGCGCTTCACAACATCGTCGACCAACGCGTTGCCGGCCTTGACGATACTCACACCGGCCTTGGCAAGAATGGCGACGGCCTCGCGGTCGCGCACATCCCACACCCGCCCCATGCCGCGTGAAAGTGCTTCACCGGATACCGACATGATGGCGTCCTGATCGGCTTTGGAAAGTTTCTGGAATTTTTCATCGTTCATGAAAAACACGAAGCTGGTGTTGTAGAGACCGCCGGGAAAAACTGTGGAGAACTTGACGAATTTCTCAAGTTTGAAAGTAGAAACCGATTCGGCCGGAAAAAACACGCCGTCGGCCACACCCGTACTCATCAGCTCGTACGATTCGGTGGCCGGCTTCAACATCGTATTGGCGCCGATCAGGCGGCCGACGTCGTTGACCATGCCGCCGCCGACGCGAAACTTGATGCCCTGCAGGTCGGCTAAGGTATTGATCGCTTTCCTGCTGTTGTAGACCTGGCCCGGGCCGTGGGCGAACAAGGCCAGCACTTTCAAGCCCTTGTGTTCGCCGGCGCGCGCCAGGTGCTTTTCATGCATGCGCCAGTAAGCCACCGAGAGTGCCTCGGCGTTGTCGCCGATGAACGGCAGCTCCACGAGTTTGGTGAGCGTGAAGCGCCCCGGCACATAGCCGTGGATGTTGAAGGTGACATCCGCCAGGCCGTCGCGAATGGCGTCGAAATGCCCGGCCGGCGAAGCCACACCCTTGGGCAGGGTGTCCACCTTGACCCGGCCCTGGGTGGCTTTCTCGACCCCGGCCGCCCACGGCGCCATCAGGTCGCGATAAATGAAATGCGCTGGCGGCACCCAACTGGAAATTTGCAGCACCGTTGGCGCGGGGGCCTGCGCCGCCGCTTGTGACATCACACCCAACATGAGTAAAGCAGCCAGTGATCTAAGGCCCATGAAAAGCTCCTGAAAAAGTTGAACCGCAATTCTGCAAGAGAAACGACAGCATCAATCGTGGCGGGGATGAAAACGCTCGATCAGTCCGTGCAAAATGTTCTTCAAGGCCTTTACGTCTTGCGCTTGGAAGGAGGCTAGCACGATCGCTTCATGACGCTTCGAGGCCGCCAGCAGCGGCCCGACGATGTCGCGGCCGCGCCGCGATTCATACACCAATGTCTTGCGGCCGTCGTCCGCGCTGGCACGCCGCTCCAGGAGTCCGGCCGATTCCATGCGCAGCACCAGTTTGGTGAGCGTCGGCTGCTGCGCGATCACTTCCCGTGCCAATTCGCCGATGGTCAGGCCGTCGCCGTCTGACAGTGTTGCCAACACACGCCATTCCAGCGAGTTGAGGCCAGCGGCCCGCACCTCGCGGTCGAACTCCTTGTATACCGCATGGCTGGCGCGCGCCAGCAGATATGAAAGGTAGTCGTCGACAAACGCGCCTTGACGGCGCACGACAGGTGCAGGGGGATTCGCAAGTGCGTCGGGCGCGGTCACGTTGACATTCTATGCATCTTCATATAATTTGCAAGCATGACAGGCGCGTGCCGATATCTCACAGAAGTCGCGGTTCCCATGCGCCGATGCGAGCACTGCTGCGCGCGCGATGGTGCCAACCCCTGTGCCGGGCGGCTGACATGAGCGCAACATGTCCGCAGCGCATCAACTGGGCTGCCGAACCATGGACGCCTGCGGCTGACGTGGCGGCGATGCTGGAAGGCATTTCCGGCAACGCGGTCAACGGTGTGGGCGAGGGCCTGCGACGTGCACCGCGGCAGATTTTCTGGTCACGCAAGCCCGAGACCCTGGTGCACGAGAAGATGCAGCGCCACACGGTGGACCGTTTCAACGCCGCACCGGCCTTCGAGACGATCTACACCAAGGCCGATCGCGGGCCGCGCCTGGATGCGCCCGCCCCGCTAAGTATCGAGAAGAGCGCGGCGCAATGGACCATCGAGCTCAAGGCCTTTGCGCTCAATCGCCCGGCACTGCGCGCCGCAGGCAGCGAAGCGGAATTGGCGGGCGTGGCCGAGATGAATCCGCTGTGGGTCTATCAGGGCTACGCCAGCGACTTGCCGCATCTGCTGTTGCTCGCGATCAAGATGGATCATGCGCTGTTGTCGGAAGTATGTGCGCATGATGCGGCGAACCTGGCGAGCCAGATCGAAGTGGCCGATCAATATAACCGCGGCGCGCGGGCGGCCAATTTCACCGCGCAGTGGATTCGTGCGCAGGGCTTCCAGGCCAAGCCGCATGCCGGACCGTGGGTCGGCTCGCTCTCACTGGTGCCGGCCGCGCTGGCCGCCGGCTTCGGCGAGCTGGGCAAGCACGGCTCGATCATCAACCGCGAACTGGGTTCCTCGTTTCGCTTAGCCGCGGTGGAAACCGACATGCCTTTGGTGGCCGATGCGCCGGACCGCTTTGGCGCTGACGATTTCTGCACTCGCTGCCGGGTATGCACCGACGCCTGTCCGCCGCAGGCGATCAACAACGAGAAAGCCGATGTACGCGGCGAGCGCAAGTGGTGGGTGGATTTCGACAAGTGCATGCCTTACTTCAACCAAACCTATGGCTGCGGCATTTGCATCGCGGTGTGTCCCTGGAGTACGCCGGGGCGGGCACCGAAACTGGCCGAACGATGGGGCCTGCGCCTAAAGGACGCGAAGTAGGCCGGGCCTCAAGGCGGGCAGAGTGGTGTGTTTTTTGCTGCGGCGGGGTCACGAACGTTTTGGGTGCCCGTATGGCCCGGACAGTAGCGACATTTTCAAGACTTGATGATCGGAGGAAATCGTGCTGACAGAACGCATTGAAGGCAAGTGGATCGACGTATTCGCCGAGGTATTCAAGCTGTGCGGCGTGCAGCGTGGCGATACCGCCGCCATCCTTTCGGAAACCCAGTCGCGCGCAGTCAATGTGCAACTGGCCGAACTGGCGCTGGCGCAACTGGGCGCACGCTTCTACCATCTGGTGCTGCAAAGCCCGAAGCTGACAGCGCCGGTGCCGGTGCGCTCGACCGGCGCAACGGACGCCATCGGCCAATTGGCGCCGGTGATCGATGCACTGGCCAAATCCTCATTTGTGGCCGATCTCACCGTCGAAGGCCTGCTGCATGCCATCGAGCTGCCGGCGATTCTCAAAGGCGGCGCCAAGGTGCTGATGGTGTCCAACGAACATCCGGAGGTGCTCGAGCGTTGCGCGCCCGATCCGGCACTCGAGGCGCGTGTGCGTGCCGGCATGCGCATGCTCAAGAACGCCAAGCGCATGCAGGTGAAGTCGGGCGCGGGCTCGGACGTCAGTATCGAGCTGGCCGGGGCGCGCATCGGCGGCGGCTGGGGCTTCACCGCCAGGCCGGGCAGCATCAGTCACTGGCCCGGCGGGCTGTGCCTGGCGTTCCCGAAAGGCGGTTCGGTCAATGGCACCCTGGTGATGGCGCCGGGGGACGTCAATCTCACCTTCAAGCGCTATCTGCAGGAGCCGATCCGGCTTACCATCGAGAACGATTTTGTCACCAACATCGAGGGCGAGAACCTGGATGCGCAGCTGATGCGCGAGTATTTCGCGGCCTGGGGCGATCAGGAGGCCTATGCCGTCTCGCATGTAGGCTGGGGCATGAATCCCCTGGCGCGCTGGGATTCGATGATGTTCTACGACAAGAAGGATTTCAACGGCACCGAGCTGCGCGCCTTCGCCGGCAACTTCCTCTATTCCACCGGCGCCAATGAAGTCGCCGGGCGCCACACGCTTGGGCATTTCGATCTGCCGATGAAAGGCTGCAGCGTCAGCCTGGACGACGTGCTGGTGGTCGATGCCGGGCAGTTGCTGGGTGAACTGGCGGTCGCATGAAGCTTCCAGCGACACTTAAGGCCGGCAGCGGCGACACCGCCGTAGTGATGCTGCACGGCGTGGGCGGCGCCAAGGAGGCCTGGCCAAGCACGCTTGCGGCACTGGCCGAAAATGGCTTTCGCGCAGTTGCGTGGGACATGCCGGGTTATGGCGAATCGGCGATGATCGACCCGTACACCAACCAAGGCCTGGCGCGCGCGCTTGAGGCCTTGGTCGATGCGCTGGCGGCACCGCGCACCGTGCTGCTGGGCCACAGCATGGGCGGCATGGTCGCGCAGGAGGCGATGGCGCTTTTTCCGCACAAGATCAGTGGTCTGATTCTGTCCGGTACCAGCCCGGCGTTCGGCACACCGGGCGGCGCCTGGCAGCAGGGCTTCCTGCAATCGCGCTTCGCGCCGCTTAATGCCGGCCGCGGCATGGCCGCGCTGGCCGCCGAACTGGTGCCCGGCATGATGGCCGCGGGTGCCAGTGCCGCGACGCACGCCGCTGCCGCCGCGCTGATGGCACGTGTGCCGCAGGCCGCGTATCGGGCGGCGCTGTCGGCGATCGTGGCTTTTGACCGGCGCGCGCAATTGGCCGATATTCACGTGCCGACCCTGGCGCTGGCCGGCCAGTACGACAAGAACGCGGCACCTGCCGTGATGGAAAAAATGGCGGCGCGTATCCCCGGCTGTGAGTACCTGTGCCTGCCTGGCGTGGGTCACCTGGCCAATATGGAAGACCCGGCTGGTTTCGATGCCGCGGTCCTGGCTTTTCTCAATCGACATTTTTCTTGAAAACCCTTTGCGGGAGAATCCCATGGCCGCCGTCCTAGCCTCTGCACCGCCCCCGGTTCGCAGCCGTTACACGCCGCCGCCGATCGACAATGGTTATTTCACCCTGACGCCCAAGCAGGAGCGCATCTTCGCGTTGGCGCGCGATATCGGTTTGAACAAGTTCGCGCCCCGCGCCGCCCAGTGGGACCGCGATGCCGTGTTTCCATTCATCAACTACGACGACATGCGCGAGGTCGGCCTGCTCGGCATGTGCGTGCCCGAATCGCATGGCGGGCTGGGCGCCGATTTCACCACCTACGTGATCGCCGCCGCCGAAATGGGGCGGCATTGCGGCGCCACCGCGCTTTCGTACAACATGCATGTGTGCTCGATGATGTGGATCAGCTTCATCGCCGATGCGCTCGACATGAGCGCCCCCGAGCGCGCCGAGCATGAGAGCAACCGGGCCATTCATTTCGAACGCGTGGCAAAGCAGGGCAAGATCTATTCGCAGCCCTTCTCCGAAGGTGGCGCGGCCGCGGCAGGCAAGGCACCGTGGGGCACGCTTGCGAAGAAGGTCGATGGCGGCTACCTTATCACCGGCAAGAAGATTTTCGCTTCCCTTTCCGGCGCGGCCGACTATTACGGCGTGCTGTGCACCATCGACAAGCCCGATGCCGGCATGCGCGATTCGCTGTATCTCGCCGTCGACGCCAAGGCGCCCGGGGTCAGCGTGGTCGGCGACTGGGACCCGCTGGGCATGCGCGGCACCGTTTCGCGCACCCTCCTGTTGAAAGACGTATACGTTGCCAATTGCGAGCGCCTGATTCCCGAAGGTCACTATGTGCAGGCGGCCATGCGCTACCCGCACATGTTCACCACGCTGTCGCCAACCTACATGGGCATCGCACAGGCGGCCTATGACTTCACCATCAGCTATTTGCGCGGTGAAATGCCGGGCACGCCGCCGGTCAAGCGCCGCATGTACCCGACCAAGCAGATTACGGTGGCGGAAATGAAGATCAAGCTGGAGCAGACGCGTGCGCTGTTCCTGCAGAACGCGCGTGACGCCCGCGTCGACCCCGATAAGGAGACCCGGCTGCGCTGTTATGCCGCGCATTACACCATCATGGAAAACGCCAACGAGTTGTGCCGCCTTGCGGTGCGCACCTGCGGCGGCCAGTCGATGTTGAAGACCCTGGCGCTGGAGCGCCTGTATCGCGATTCGCGTTGTGGCTCGCTGATGCTGCCGTGGACCGCCGAACTGTGCCTGGACCGGCTGGGGCGCGAATGCCTCTACGAACCGGGTGAACGCGATGACGAGGCGGTGCCATAAGACTGACCGCTGCGCCATGAACCTTTCGCGCATCATCGAGCACTGGGCAGCTATGACGCCGGCCGCGACGGCGTTTCATTTCGAGGGTGAGCAACTTTCGTATGCGGCGCTGTGGCAGCGCGTTCTGCGCGCCACCGCCCACCTGCACGCAAGTGGCGTCGGGCGCGGCGATCGGGTGGCGTTTCTGGGGCAGAACCATCCCGACTTCATCGCGCTCTTGATGGCGTGCGCCCGCCTGGGCGCGATTGTGGCGCCGCTCAATTTCCGCCTTGCGGTGCCCGAGCTTGCCGCGCTTCTCAAGCATGCGGAGCCGCGTTTTTTGTTCGTCGATCAGGCGATGCAGGGATTGGGCCGCGACTGCGGACAAGCAGCCGGAATTCCGACGCAGCCGTTTGGCGCACTGTGCGACAGCACGGAAAGCCTGGAAGACGGCGGGCTTGCCGAGGCCCTGACCGGCAGTGACGACGACGCGGTGTTGATCGTGAGCACCTCGGGCACCACCGGGCGCCCCAAGGGCGCGCTGCACACCCAGGCCAACCTGCTGTGGAATATCCAGAGCGCGATCGTAAGCCAGGATCTCACGCACGACGATCGCCTGTTGCTCAATCTGCCGATGTTTCACGTCGGCGGCCTGTGCATCCAGACCCTGCCGCTGCTGTCGCTGGGCGCCAGCATCACCCTGCACGCGCGCGTCGACGCGGGCCGCTGGTTGCAGGACTGCGCCCGTTACCGGCCAACCATTTCGCTGCTGGTGCCGGCGGTGTTGAAGAGCGTGATCGAACACGCGGAATTCGCGACCACCGATTTGTCGTCCTTGAAACGCATCAACTGCGGCTCCTCGGTGGTGCCGCACTCGCTGATCAACGCCATTCATGCGCGCGGTATTCCGGTGATCCAGGTGTATGGCGCCACCGAAACCGGCCCGGTGTCGATCGCGCTGCGCGTCGAAGACGCGATGAGCCACGTGGGTAGCTGCGGCAAGGTCGCCCTGCATGTGGAAGCGCGCCTGATGGCCGGCGGCGTGGAGGTGGCGCGCGGGCAGACCGGGGAGGTCTGGCTGCGCGGCCACAACATCGTGCGCAGCTACTGGCGCGATGCCGACAATCCGGCGTTCGAGGGCGGCTGGTTCAAGACCGGCGATCTGGCGCGCCAGGATGAGGATGGCTTCTATTACATCGTCGGACGTTCCAAGGAAATGATCATCTCCGGCGGCGAGAACATCTATCCGGCCGAGATCGAGAACCTGCTGGCCGACTGCCCCGAATTGCTCGAAGCCGCCGTGGTCGGCGTGGCGGACGAAAAGTGGGGCGAGGTCGCGGTGGCGGTAGTGGTCAGAAAGCCCGGCATGACCATCGATGAGGC
>JAYTDE010000743.1:0-2110 GCA_043736195.1 Burkholderiales bacterium
CAAGCAATGTCGGCATCACCTCGGTCCAGGTGACGGCAGCGCCGATCGTAAGAGCGCGGGCGGACGTCCTGATCTGCCCGAGAGAACGGATGTCGCCGACATAGACCAGCTTGTCGAAGCTCTTCAATTGCTTGGTCGCCCACAGGCCGACATCGGTCAGGCCGGCGACGATCCGGGCATCCGGGTGAGCCGCCAGGCACTGCGCGAGCGCCATCTCGGTGCGCGGCGAGAACCACTTGCCCGCCGCGCCATCGAGCACCAGCGGGTCCGTCCTTTGTGCGAGTGCGCGCAATGCGCGCCGCAAGCCGTCCATATGCGCCTGCTGCGCCGCATCGCGGGGTACCGCCAGCGCCTGTTGCGCCGCGTCCGCGATCGGCCGGTAGCCGGTGCAGCGGCACAGATTACCGGCCAGCAGCTGATCGACTTCGCCGCGACTGACGTGACGCGCCGGGTGCGTGTTGTAGTCGGCGACCAGCGACATGACGAAGCCCGGCGTGCAAAAGCCACACTGCGAAGCATGGCAATCGACCATCGCCTGTTGCACCGGATGCGCTCGTCCGTCCGAGCCCGCGATGCCCTCGACGGTGGTGACTGCCTTGCCGTGCATGACCGGCAGGAACTGGATGCAGGCGTTCACGGCGCGCTGCGCCAACCGCCCCCTGGCATCGATTTCGCTGACCATCACGGTGCATGCGCCGCAGTCCCCTTCGGCACATCCTTCCTTGGTGCCGGGCAATGCACAATCCTGGCGCAGATATTGCAGCAGGGTTTGTGTCGGACGCGCACCTGAACATTTCACCGGCGCCCCGTTGACTAAGAAACTCACTTCGTTTTTGCTCATGCCGAACCTTGTATACAATCGATCTCAATCCCGGCACATGCAACTTTCGCGCCGCCCTGCTTCAAATATCGCACGCACTGCGGCCATGCATCCGCCGTCTTGCGTCCGCCACCGCTTTTCCGCCTAATCGCCCTCATGCCCAATCAATTTATTGAATTCGATCGCGTTTGGCTCAAATACAACCCGACCGCCGATTTTGTGATCGAGGAAATCACCGTCTCGATCAAGGAACACGAGTTCGTCGCCATCGTCGGCCCCTCGGGCTGCGGCAAGTCGACCTTTATGAAATTATGCACCGGCTTGAAGCCGCCGACACAAGGCACGGTGATTGTCGATGGCCGCGAAGTGGCCGGGCCGCTGAAGATTACCGGAATGGCGTTTCAGGCGCCCAATCTGCTGCCCTGGCGCACCACGCTCGACAATGTGCTCTTGCCGCTGGAAATCGTCGAGCCCTATAAATCGAATTTCCGCAGCAAGCGCGACGAATACGCCGAACGCGCCATGAAACTGATTCGCACCGTCGGCCTGGCCGGATGGGAACACAAGTTTCCCTGGGAGTTGTCAGGCGGCATGCAGCAACGTGCATCGATCTGCCGCGCTTTGGTGCATGCGCCCAAGCTTCTGATGCTCGATGAACCGTTCGCCTCGCTCGATGCTTTCACTCGTGAGGAATTGTGGTGTGTCTTGCGCGACCTGCATGCCGTCGACCCATTCACCGTGGTGTTGGTCACCCACGACCTGCGCGAGGCGACCTTTCTGGCCGACACGGTCTATGTGATGAGCAAACGCCCGGGGCGCATACTGGCCAGGCGCGAAATCGAACTGCAGCGCCCGCGCGACATCGATGTGACCTACACCGAGCCATTCTCGAAAATCGTGCTTGAGTTGCGCGAGCATATCGGCGCGATCCGCAAGTCCTGAATTCCGGAGAAACCATGGTCCAGACCTTTGTGGAAAAACACGCGCCCTCGCTGTTGGTGATCGCCTTCCTGCTGTTGTGGGAGCTGATCTGTCGCGCTTTCAAGATCGATCCCTTCGTATTGCCGATGCCAAGTGCGATTTTCGATGCCATGCTCGAATACAAGAAGCCGATTTTCGACCATGCCTTGCAGACCTTCTGGACCACCATGGTGGGCTTCGCGATCGCGGTCGCGGTGGGCATCGTACTCGGCTGTGAATCGGGTCGGCAAGCTGAACGTGCGAACGGTCGCCCAGGTGGAAGAACAACCGGCGGCGGAAGCTCCCGCGGTGGGGGCGGACCCGGCGGTG
>JAYTDE010000744.1:0-3634 GCA_043736195.1 Burkholderiales bacterium
CCCATTCGTGTGCCAGGGATTGAGCCGCTTCGTACGCCATGATCAAGCGGCTCAGGGGTTCGATTTCCGTAAACAGTTGCGGCAGAACCAACTCCCGCACTTCCGCACCGGCGTTCCCTGCGGCCTGTGCGGCCTGTTCCACGCGCCGGATCGCCTGCGTCTCGGCCTGTGCATCATGATGCGTGCGGGCCAGCACGATGCGCGGTCGTGCCGCGGTGATCGAGCCAGGGACGAGCGCATCGCCGGCGAGCACGGCGGAGACTTTGGCAAGAACGTCCAGATCGCATGCGTGCAGGCCGATCGTGTCGAGCGATGGTGCCAGATGCTTGAGCCCCGCGGTCGGATAGCGACCGAACGCGGGCTTGTAGCCGATAACACCGCAAAACGCGGCAGGCCGGATGGTCGAACCACCGGTTTGCGTGGCCAAAGCCACAGGCACCATGCCGGAGGCGACCGCGGCCGCCGAGCCGCTCGAGGATCCGCCCGGCGTACAGGAAAGATCATGCGGATTGCGTGTACGGCCCGGCGCCATGAAGGCGAATTCGGTGGTCACGGTCTTGCCAAGAATGATCGCACCGGCGGTCCGCAAGCGCCGCACCACTTCGGCATCCGTGGCGGGGCGATGGCCCGCATAAATCGGTGAGTTGCACTCGGTTGGCATGTCGGCGGTGGCGATCACATCCTTGATTCCCACCGCCATGCCGTGCAATGCACCGCGGGTGGCACCGGCATCGAGAGCACGTGCCTGCGCCAGCGCAGCTTCATGGTCCAGCCAGGCCCATGCTCCGATCTCGCCTTCACGGCTGTCGATATGCGCGAGCAGTGCATTGAGGGAGTCCTCGCAACTCATGTCATGTCTTTCCGGTTGTTTAAAGCTTCAATGGGTCTGCACGCAAGCATAACGCAGCCATGCCGGTAAACTGCGCCTGCGTAAGGAGTGCGGCTTTTACCTTTCAACCCATAGGAGCAGTCAATTCATGGCACTGATCGAGAAGGATGTTGTTGTCACCACCCGTCACGGCCGCATGCCGGCATTCACCGCCTGCCCGGATGCGCCGGGCGCGTTCCCGGCGATCATCTTCTACATGGATGCACCGGGCTTTCGCGAGGAGCTGTGCAACATGGCGCGGCGTATCGCCAAGCATGGCTATTTCTGCATCCTGCCCGACATGTATTACCGCGTCGGCACCCTGCGCTTCGATTTGCCACGCCGCACCGACGTGATGACCACCGTGATCTTCGCGGCCATGAATCATCTGACCCATGCGGACGTGATCGACGATACCGCCGGGCTCATGGCTTACCTGGATGCGCAGGACACGGTCAAGCCGGGTCCGGTCGGCTGCGTTGGCCACTGCATGAGCGGGCGCTACATCACCAGCGTAGCGGCGCATTTCCCCACGCGTATCGCCGCCGCGGCTTCGCTGTACGGCGTGGGCATCGTCACCGACGCGCCCGATTCGCCGCATTTGCTGGCGGACAAGATCAAGGGTGAGCTGTATTACGGCTTTGCCGAAGTCGACCAGCACGTGCCGGAAAAGGTAATCCCGGAATTGCGCGCCGCTCTTGCTCGTGTCGGCACGCGGCACGAGATCGAGGTGCATGCAGGCACGCAGCACGGCTACTGTTTCGCCGAGCGCCAGACCTATGCGCCGGTGGCGTCCGAAGCCTCGTGGGCCAAGGTGTTCAGTCTGTGGGAGCGCAACCTCAAGTAGCGTCGCGCGCCGCGGCAGTTCAGGGTTTAAGGAAGTCCTGCACGGTGTCCCAGGCGACGTTTTGCAGGAAAGCCGCGGTGTCGGCGTCCAGTCCGGCGGTGTAGGTCAGGCCGACCGGCGACTTGCCAAACAGGGCGGCGTAAGTCGTGCAGGCCGCCAGGTAGGTGCCGGCCAGGCTCGGATGGCGTTTGTCGGCCGCATAGAGATTAAGCTGCGGCCGGCGTTCAATAGCACGCGCGAACGCCAGCCCGGCGGGAATCACGTAAGCCCCGTTGTCGTTGGCCGCGCGGGTATAGGCGTCCGCCAGTTGCGCTGTCATCGCCGGCACGTCGGCATAGGCCCAGGACATGAAAAACACCGGTTGCGCGCCATGCTTGCGCACCGTGTTGCTGTGCTTGCGCGCGAATTCGTGAAAGGTCGCGCCCAGGGTCGGATGCAGCGGGCACTGGCTGCAGTCCATCAGGATCGCGAGCTCGAAGAGTTTCTGCTTCGGGTCGTTGAATACGATGTTGTTGTTAGCATCGAAGGTATAGGCGCCAACCGCAGCCGGGCGGAAATACGAGTCGACATCGTGCCATTCGAAACCCGACCCGCTGATGGTGATCGAACTGCTGCGAAAACGGTGGCCTGGCACGCCGGCCGCCACCAGGCGCCCGACATAATTGTGCAGGCTGTTGTTGCAATAGAAAAAGCTGTTGCCGATGTAGACCACCGATGCCGGTTTGTCGGTCGCGAGGGCGCGGACGGCAGGGCGGGTTTGCGCTGCTACCGGCGTAAACCCATTAGCCAGCAACAGGGCCGCGCACAGCAGGGCCGCAATCACGCGCATATCTCTTCTTCCCTGGGCCGCTGCAACCGAAGCTCAGGCCCGTGCTTTGACCGGCGCAGCGCGCCGTTTCAGCCCGGCCACGCCAACCAGCGCCAGTGCCACCAACGCCAGGCTGCCAGGCTCGGGAACGCTGGTGCGAAAGCCCGTTTGGAAGCTCGCCACTGACTGCAGCAGCAGGGCTTCGTACTCCGAGAGGCCAAGCGCGCGCGCGGCGAGCTCACCGGCGCCGAACATGGCCGGGTCCAGGCCGGTGATCGAGCCGAAGATCGTCAGCGCGCTGAGGTAGGAGCCGGCGACGCTGGCATGGGTGCCGTCGTTGAACCAGAGATCGATCCGGCCGTCGATCAGTGCATTGGACGCATACATGTTGCGAGTGGCGAGTCCGGCTTGCACGGCGGTCAGGAAAGCCTGGCCCACGGGAATGATGCCCTCGATTCCCTTGGTGAGATCATCGTCTGCATAGTTGGCGACGTTGATCATGCCGGTGGTCATGTCGACCAATGTGGCGGTGGCGCAGTTGCAGCACATCCAAAGCGGCAAGTTCCGGGCGCTTGCCGTGGGTTCGCCGGAACGCCTGCGCGTGTTGCCGCAGGTGCCGACCTTGGCCGAGCTAGGCTTCGCGCAGGCGAACCTGACATCGCATTTCGGCATTTTCGCGCCGGGCGGCACCCCTGAATGGATCGTCAGCCGCGTAAACGCCGAGATCAACGCAGTCCTGCGCATGGCCGATTTCCGCGAACGGGTGCTGGCCGCGAACAACATTCCCGCGGGCGGAACCGTAGCGGAATTTGCCAGGCTGATCCAGCTGGATTCCGCGCGCAATCTCCGGTGATCAGGGCTGCCGGCATCAAGGCGGAATAGCCACCAGACCCTTTTAAAGGCGCTTCATGCCGACATTGCGCTGGATCAAGCGCTAACCCCGCGCCCGCGCTAGCATCCATCTCCCTACGGCTGCCGCGGCCGGCCTTTCCATTCATGCACATCGCTCAAGTGATAGATCGTCATCGCAAGTATCCGCTGCACCTCACGCGAAAGCGGCAGGCAGGGAGGGGCGATGGCACAACCTGAGCTGCCGCCGGTTCGCCACATC
>JAYTDE010000745.1:0-12505 GCA_043736195.1 Burkholderiales bacterium
AAATTGCTATAATGCAAGGCATGCGGCTGTAGCTCAGTTGGATAGAGTACTTGGCTACGAACCAAGGGGTCGTGGGTTCGATTCCTGCCAGCCGCACCAGAAATTCAAAGGGTTAGCCGCGAAAGCCGCTAGCCCTTTGTTTTTGTGGCTGTCTGGATATTACCCACCAAGCAATACGGCCCCAAGAAGGAATGGGAATGCGCGTAGGCGACTTGCCAACTACCAATTTTCATCAAGAGGATTGCGTGATCGCAACGGCCGATAGCAAAAAAACCAACCAAGCCTAAAGGCGATGTATGCGCGTCTACTAGCCAACCGGAGACGCAGTGGCGTAAATCGCCATTAGAGCATGAATTGTACAATTGAAACAAATAGCGTTTCAACAAATACAATATGCTATATTCCAACAACCGAAGCGAATCGCCTTCGAATTGGCACAAAGAGGATCAGAAATGTCTGCTGTAGTCGAGCGCACTGGTCAAGCACCGGCCTCGCAAGACCGCAGTGCGCTGGCCAAGATGGTGATGAGCTTGCTCGACCACTGTAAGCTGCCGACCGAGGATCAGGCGGCGCTGCTGGGCATCGCCACCAGCAACCGCGCCGCATTGATGCGCTACCGCAAGGGCGAACCCATCGGCACCAGCCGCGACCAGTTCGAGCGCGTCGGCCATTTGCTGGGCATTCACAAGAATCTGCGACTACTTTTCCCGCAAAACCGCGATCTGGCATATCGCTGGATGTCCACCCGAAACAAGGCGTTTGACAACCTTAGTCCCGTCGACACCGTCAAGGAATGGGGCTTTGCCGGCTTGTTGATGGTGCGCGCCTATTTGGACCGGGCACGTGGCGCCTGATGGATCAGTTGTTTTCGCGCCTCACGCTTGCGGATGTCCACTGCAACGTGATTCGCAACATTGTTTCCATCGGCGCATCGCAAGACCTGTTTGATGATCTGAGCAGCAGCCCCGAAGACTGGGCTCTTGCGCAAAAAGTTGAAGACCAGGTCAAACCACCACCCTATCAGTCCGCAACCCCGGTGATTCACCGGCCGTTTGAAGATGCAAAATGGTTCAATGCGATTGGCTGGCCGTTCAGGCATTGGCAAGCCAGCCGGTTTTCCGATGGGTCGTTTGGCGTCTGGTATGGCTGCGACTCGGCCAAGACCTCGATATATGAAACCGCGTATCACTGGTTTAGCGGATTGCTGACCGACGCCGGGTTTGAGAACGAGAAGGTGGTTGTTGAACGCAAGCTGTACGAGGTAGCCTGCGATGCGGCATTGGTGGACCTGCGGCCATTGACAGTCAAAAAACCCGCCTTGGTCCACAAGACCGACTACAGCTACACCCAGTCGGTTGGCGCAAGACTTCACCGCGAGGGTCATCCAGGATTGGTAACGACATCCGCGCGCTATGCGGCGGGGCAGAACTATGTGGTTCTGAACCCCGACGTGTTGTCCAACCCGCGGCAGTTCAGCCAATTGACCTATCGGCTTGAAGGCCCGCGAATTGTCGTTGAGAAACAGCCAGGCATTGCCTGGATGCGAATTGCAAGCGCTGAGTTTTGAGGCGGGAGCACGCTTCAGTAACCCGATCGGTTCATCGAAGACCCTGCCGCTTTCGGGCTTAGTCATCGCATAGACATGTCGCCATCGGCAGCGACGCCAGGACGGGCCAACGTTCTTGCAACGCGCGACCGACCTTCGGGGGCCATGCGACCTGTCCTAGAATGATCGATTCATTGCGCGCTGTGGATTGATGCATGATCGTATCGTTCGCACCCGCTCCCCTCCACGCTTTCGGACAAATCCGTGACCAACATCCAAAGAAAAGTTGCCCGTACCGATTTATGGCTGCACGGAATCTTCGAACAGCGCCTCGCAGCTGAACCCGATATCGAGCTCACCATTTGCCCGATCAAGGCGCCGGCGGCCGACACCTGGGCGGTGCTCGAACAAACCCACGTGTTCCATGTTTCGCCGGCCAAGGACGACTTGCCCAAGCACATGTTCGTCAACACCGAATTCCTCAAGCGCTGCCCGCAGTTGCTGATGGTGTCGTCCGCCGGCGCCGGCTACGATACCATCGACGCCGCCGCCTGCACCGCCGCCGGAGTGGCGCTGGTCAACCAGGCCGGCGGCAACGCGGTATCGGTAGCCGAACTCACCATCGGCCTGATGCTCGACGTATCGCGCCGCATCAGCGAATCCGACCGTCTCCTGCGCCGCGAGCGTGGGTTTACGCGTGAATCGGTGATGGGGTATGAAGTCGCCGGCAAGGTGATCGGGCTGATCGGCATGGGTCATATCGGCACGCGGGTGGCGGCGCTGGCCAAGGCATTCGGCATGACAGTCCTGGCGAGCGACCCTTTGCTTAGCAACTATGAAATCACCCAACGCGGTGCGCAAGCCGTATCGCGCGACCAGTTGCTGGCCGCGGCCGACGTGGTCTCGGTGCACTGCCCGCGCGACCCCGACACACTGGGCATGCTGGGCGAGGCAGCCTTTGCTCGCATGAAGCGCGGGGCGATTTTCATTTCCACCGCGCGCGGCGGCATTCACGACGAGGCCGCGTTGGCGGATGCCTTGCGCTCGCAGCATCTGGGCGGTGCCGGGCTCGACGTGTGGGAGACGGAACCACCGCCACTCGATCACCCGCTGTTGCAAATGCCCAATGTGGTGGCCACCTATCACACCGCCGGTGTCACCCATGAGGCACGGCGCAACGTGGCGTCGATCGCCGCCGAACAGATCGTCGGCATGCTGCGCGGCGGGCGACCGCCGCGCCTGGTCAATCCGGCCGTGTGGCCGGCCTGCGCGGCGCGTTTCGAGCGCATTCTGGGAAAGGCCGTGCGGGGTTCCGCATAACGCGTGCCGCCGCCATGCGCGTCCGGGGTGGCACGCGCAAATTGCATCGCCACAGGTGTTGTTGTTTGACCATCGTCAATGCGCACTCGCGCGCTTCGCATAGCCTGCAGCCACGATAGCGGCGTCGCGCCGGATCGCGCTCTGCGTGCATCAAGCCGCCTTGCCTTGCCCGGGCAGCGCCACCGTCCGGCGCTGTCGCCTTCAACCCCTGCCGACGCGGGCATTGCGCGCCGGTCGCCGACGAACCGCTGCACACCGACTTCCCATGACCGACAAGGACCCGCTCCACAGCCAGCGCGAACTGGTGGCGGCACTCTACCGCCCGGATATCTACCCGCACCCGGTGCGCAGCATCGAGGTCATCGAGACCCACATTTCCTGGGTGGTATTGGCCGGTGACTATGCCTACAAGCTGAAGAAATCGATCGACCTGGGCTTTCTTGATTTCACCAGCCTCGAAAAGCGTCGTCATTGTTGTGCCGAGGAAGTGCGGCTGAACCGGCGCACCGCGCCTGACATCTACATCGATGTCGTCAGCATCACCGGCAGCGCGCAGGAACCGCAGTTCGCAGGCGCCGGCTCGATCATCGAGGTCGCGGTACGTATGCATCGCTTCGCGCGCGATGAAGAGCTCGACGTGCTGATTGCCGGTGCCCGCCTGGCAAGCGCGGACATGCATGAACTCGCCGCCTCCGTCGCCACGTTTCACGCCGCTGCCGAGCGATCCCGCGACTGCGAGTTCGGGGCGCCGGCCATGGTGCTTGAACAGGCGTTGCAAAACTTCACGCAGATCGCGCCGCTCATTCTTGAGCCCGCGCGCCAGGTGCGCCTGAACCAGCTGCGCGCCTGGACCGAAAGCGAACACGCCCGCATCGCCCCTCTACTTGCCGAACGACTGCGGCAGGGGTTCGTGCGCGAATGCCACGGCGACCTGCATCTGGCCAACATGGTGCGCCATGCCGGGCGCATCGTGGCCTTCGACTGCATCGAATTCAACCCGCAGTTGCGCTGGATCGACGTGATCAATGATTTCGCCTTCACGCTGATGGACCTGCGTCATCGCGACCGTCCGGACTTGGCGCGTGTGGCACTCAACGCCTACCTCGAGCACAGCGGGGATTATCAGGCGCTTGCCCTGCTGCCCTTTTTTCTCGTCTATCGCGCGCTGGTGCGCGCCAAGGTGGCAGCGATTCGCGCATGCCAGGCGGGCGTGACATCCACCGACAGGCACCTGTCCCTGGCCGACTGCGATGCGTATCTGGATTTGGCAAGCGACGCCACCCGACACGGCCGGCCGCTGCTGATCGTCACCCACGGACTCTCGGGCTCGGGCAAGTCCCACGCCAGCACCGGCCTGATCGAGGTGCGCGACTGGGTGCGCCTGCGTTCGGATGTTGAACGCAAGCGCCTGGCGGGCTTGCGCCCGCTTGACGCCAGTACGCCGGCCGACAAACAAAGCCTGTACTCGGCAGTTGCCACCACGCGTGTCTATGCCCACCTGGAAGAGATGGCGGCCAGCCTGCTCGCCACCGGCACCTCGGTGATGGTCGACGCCGCCTTTCTCGAACGCCGCTTGCGTGATGATTTCCGCGCGCTGGCAGTACGCCTGGGCGCCGGCTTCGCCATACTTGCCACCCACGCTGATCACCCCGAGCTGGTGCGCAGGATCAAGGCTCGCGCGCGTGCCGGGATCGACGCCTCGGAGGCGACCGTCGAGGTGCTGGAATGGCAAACGCGCATCCAGCAGCCAGTCGGCGCCGAAGAGCAACAGTTCGCCGTGTACCTCGACACCGGTTTGCGCTTCGATGCCGCGGTGATCGCCGGCAGCCTCGAGGCAGTTGCAGGCATGGCCCAGGCAACCGCCATCGGGTGAGCGCGCGTAGCGCCGGGCGGGCCTATACGGTGCGGCGCCTTGCAGGCCTGCCGGAGCCCGCTTAGCCGCGCCCGGCGGCAGGTGCGGCGCGCGCCCGCCGGGCGCCGGGCCGGTGCACCAGTACCGGAACACAACAGGTCGCGAGCACCCTGTTGGTGACACTGCCGAGCAGCAACTGGCCCAAACCGCCACGCCCGTGCGACCCCATAACGATCAGGTCACACGTTTGCCGCTTTGCCGCCGCAACAATCGCCGTTGCCGCCGGACGCGCCGAGACGACGAGCTGCTTCCACGCCACGCCGGCCGCGCGCGCCGCCTGTGCCAGTGCGTCCAGATGCTTTTGCGCCTCCCGATTGACGATCTTCTCGTATTCGGCCTTGCCCGGATAGATCAGTGGAACGTCGCCCGGATACACAAATATGGTCTGATACGGTTCGGTGACGAACAAGCCGATCGCCGCGGCACCCACCGCCTGAGCGAGCCGAATGCCGTCTTGCGCTGCCTTGTGCGCAAGCTCGGAGCCATCGATCGGAAGCAGGATTGTCTGAATCACGGGGTTGCCTTTCCGCGCCGCAGCGGCGCAACAACGGCTTGCGGTTGACGCAAATTCTGTGGATCAAGGCTAATGCGATCCGGCCTCGAAGCCTTTGATCAAGCGCAAGCACGTGCATCGGAACGGGATCGCGCGCTGGCCGGAACGCCCGGAATGGCGGCAAACCCCCGAAAAGGCAAAGCCGCTTGACCTCGATCAAGCCACAGTGCGCCACGTGGCAATAGTCTTGGCATTGGAGACTGTGCAATCCCATTCGCAAAAGGGGCCACCATGACAAGGCAAGTCGGCAAGAAGTCGCGCAGCAGTGAGGTCAAGTCCGCGCTGGCGCGTGGGCGCAAGACGAAGCCCGACACCTCCCGGTCCACGCCAATTGACGAGGACCTGGACGCGCTGCAGCACGAGGTGCACGGAATGATCGAGGATGCGCAGGCTCCCGGTCCGCAACGCAGCGGCACCAACATCCAGACCGAATGAGGTGGGCGCGGCCGGCACGCGCGTGACCGCGCGGCCGGCGTTGATTCTTGCGGCCGGGGGCCGGTGCACGCTACCCGGACCGGCAATCAAAGCCGCGACCGCCCGCGTTGGCGGCGCCGGATCGCCTGGTGCCGGCGCTGCGGGCGAAATGCGCAGTTCGACCGCAAGCCAGATACCCGGCTCAATGCTCCTCGATGCGCGGCGTGGTTTCCTCTGCAGGCGAGCCGGTGTCCGGATCGATCCAGTCGCTCAAGTCGAGCGAGGCCTCGGCTTCCGCAAGCGTCTCCAGCGACTGTCCTTCACCCTCGCCTTCGGACTGCATGTCAAAGGTGGCGTCCAGCAGTGTGGCAAACGGCCCGAAGTTCTCACCGGTCTCGATGGATTCCCAGTAGAAACCATCGGGCCGATCGATGATCCGCGTCTGCTCGAACTCGGGTGGCGTAAGCGGGATGGTATGTGTCATGCGATGGCTCCCTGATCGAAACGTCGGCGCGCACATGCGGCCCGGTTGGATAGCCTACGTCATTTCCGAACCAAGGGTACGACTACTGCAGGACACGCGCGTGCCGGCAGATATCCGCATCAGCGGCCTGCCCGATGCTCGACTATGATGCCCGCGACTTCAAGCAGCACCCCGAGCCCAAGCAGGACATAGCCGATCACCCCGGGTGTAACCGCCCAGACCAGAATTCCGCCACCGACCAAGAAGGCGATGCTGACCGATCGCCTGCGCGTTGTGTTTCTCAGCACGGCAAATCGCCTCGATTCGCGACCGCGGCCGCAGCGCTGGCGGCATCGATACCGCCGCCAATCGGGCTGCATGCGGCTCCGTGGCGGAGCACTGTCACTTGCGTGAAGCGGTCCCTCGGGTCGATCGCGGCGCGGTCGGCGGCAGCGGGAAAAAAGTAGAAGCGCAGATTGAGATAGTGGCTGACTGCACTGATGTCATCCTCGCTCCAGTTGAGCAGGACATTGCGTTGCCAGCGCCGCACCTGGAACTTGAGCCCGCTGAGATCAGCAACTTGCCGCTCCGCACGCCAATGGATGCGCTCGCTGTGACAGGTGTCGCACTGCGCCTTGTACAACTGTTCGCCGCGCCGATATTCCGGCCGGTGCTGCGCCTGCGTCGGAGCAACTGTGAAGAGGCACAGCAGCATCACGATCAGGGTTGCGCGCAAGCGGTTCAACACGGTGTTCGCCTCCGATTCAATCGCGTGTGGATTGACGCTCGCGTGCCACCCGACCAAGCTGGGCCACTGGCACGAAGCAAATGCGCACGCCGCCCACGACAATTGCAGGCTACCCCGGCCCTGGCCGGGGATATTGATTCCGGTCAAACTTCGCTTGAAAAAAACCGCGGCCGTCGCCGGCATGCGCAGCATCGACGCGCAACGCGACTTGGGCATATCATCCGGCCTCACCATCAATCAGCAAGGAAAGCCTGCAATGACACCACGCAAAGTGCCGGCACGGCACGGACGGCAAGACCGCAGCGCTGGCGCCAGGCGGGCCTTGACGCGGTTCGCATTGACGCTGATCGCGCTGCTGCCGCACCACGCCGGCGCCCAGTACCCCGAGCGCCCGCTGCGCATGATCGTGCCGCAGGCGCCGGGCAGCGCCACCGACACTATCGCCCGCATGCTGGCCATCGAGCTCGGGCCACAACTGGGCCAGCAGATCGTGGTCGAAAATCGCCCCGGTGGCGCGCTCACCATCGGCATGGACCTGCTGTCCAAGGCCACCCCCGACGGCTACACCATCGGCATGGGCCCGATCGGCGCACTGGCGATCAGCCCCAACCTGGTGGCCAAACTCCCCTACGATGTGGAAAAGGATTTCCAGCCGATCGCGCTGGTATCGATCGGCCACCTGCTGCTGGCGGCCTCGCCCAAGCTGGCGGTCACCTCGGTGGCCGAATTGATCACCCATGCGCGCGCCAATCCGGGCAAGCTGACCAATGCCTCATCGAGCAATGGCTCGCCGGGTCATGTCGGCGGCGAACTCTTCAAGCTGCTTTCCGGCACGCAAATCGTGCATGTGCCCTACAAGGGCGGCGCGCTGGCAATCAATGATTTGATGGCAGGCCAGGTCGATCTGATGTTTGAAAGCCTCAATTCGATCGCGCCGCATGCCAAGTCAGGCAAGGTACGCGCGCTCGGGGTCAGCGGCGCGCGCCGCTCGCCGGCTTTTCCAGCCGTGCCTACCATCGCGGAGGCTGGCGTTGCCGGCTATGAAGCCGCCACCTGGACCGGCGTGGTCGCCCCGGCCGGTTTGCCGCGGCCCACGCTCGACAAGCTCAACGCCGCAGTCAACCGGGCGATTGCCAGCACCAGCTTTCGCGAACGTTTCAGCGGCATCGGTGACGAGGCTGCCGGCGGCACACCGGAGGAATTCGCGGCCCTGATCAAGCGCGAACTCGGCAAGTGGCGCGATGTGGTCAAGCGTTCGGGTGCGCGGCTGGACTAGACAGCGCCGCGCGGTGCCGCGTTCTGCGCCAGCCAATCGGCGCAGCCTTGCGCAAGCGCTGCTTGTTCCGCGGCACTCAAGCCCGCCGGATCGAATCGGTAACGGTAGTGCAAGCGCAGCAGGCGCGGCAGGTCGGCGTGCCCGGCGAAGCCGGACCTTTCACGCCCGACGCGCGCGAGCCATTCCTGAACCGTTTCGTTGGCCGCGCGGACCATGCCGCGACGCTGCAATTCCGACTCGACCTGATAGAACGACGAATCGCGGCCGGCCAGGCGCGCTGCCTCGCGTGTTGCCGGGTGCAAGGGGCCGCCTGCCGGCTTGGGTGCCTTGCGCGCACCACCGAACACGCGCCACGCAAGCCAGGCCAGCACCAGCACGCCGATGCCGCCGAACAGGCTCCATTTCTCGGCCTCGCTGCTGGTCAATTGCCAGCGCGCATAGCGATAGCGCAAAGCCGACCAGGCATCGGTGAAACTCGAGCGCCAGCGTGCCGCGGCCGGCCGCCCCTCGTCTTCCGCGTCGGCCCAGCCGGCCGGCGTGGTGTCGACATCGATCCAGACACCGCCCACGAACACGCGCGCCCAGGCGTGCGCATGGCGCTCGCGCACCAGGTAGGTGGTGCCGCCGGGAGCGCGTTCCTGCACTGAAAAGCCGGTGGCATAGCGTGCCGGCAAGCCGGCGGCGCGCATTAGCAGCACGGTGGCGCTGGCGAAGTATTCGCAGTGCCCGGCGCGCGTATCGCCGATGAATTGCGCCAGCGCGGTGCGGCCCGGCGCCGCGGCCATGCCTGCGGTCGAATAGCGAAACCCGGTAGCGAAAAAGTCCCGCACCCGTTGCATCGCCTGGGATGGCGGCAACCCGGCCAGCCCGAGCGTGCGCGCGGTCTCGGCAAACACCGCATGTTCGCGGGCAGGCAGCTTGAGGTCGGAGGCGTCGGGTGCCTGCGCCTGCGGCGGAGCGTCGCCTGCGGCCACGGTATAGATCAGGAAGCCTGGCGCGGCTTCCGCCTGCACCGCGCCAAGGTTGTTCGCGCGCAACGAAATCGCGGGCACCGTCACACGCATCACACCCGCCGGCAGGCTCAATACCGGGTTGCCGTGGACGGCGAAATCCGCCACCTCGATCAAGCGGCGCGCGGCGCCTTCACGCAAGGTCCATGCAGGGCTTGCGGGCGGTCTCGGCACTTCGGCAAAGCGCGCACCACGCGCCACCCATGCGGTACCCCCATATTCGTTGTAGGTGGCGCGATGCAACAGCAAGGGCCCGGTGAGCGGAGCGTCCGGCTTGACCCGCAGAATGATTTCGTCGGATTGCTTGAGCTCTCCAATGCTGCCCAGGTCGGTACTGCTGCGATAGGGATTGGTGCGATTGCCGCCGCCCCCGCTCATCCAGTCGGGTGCCGCGCCTTCCAGCCATAGCTGCGCCGAATTGAGGCCGACATGCAGCACTGAGCCAAGCCCGGCGGCCAGCGCGATCTGCAGTACCCACATGCCGGCGTTGGCGCGCGAACGACGCGCACCCAGCAGTGCCCAGCAACCCAGTGCCACCATGCCGATGGTGGCGAGATCACCACGCTGGTTGGCAGCGGCCGCGCCGATCAGCCAGAACACCAGATAGGCGTAGCCGAGATTGACAGCGGTGGCACCGCCACGCACCTCGCGCCGCAGGCTCCAGAACAGCACATCGAGGCGAATCGCCGGTTCAGCGCCCCAGGCCTGCAGCAGGCCCAGCGGCAGCAAAATCACCGGCAGCCACTGGAACAGCAGCACGATCGCGCGCGGATTGCCGTACGCCACGTAGCAGCCGACGCCCACCATTGCCGCCAGAACCAGGCACATGTCGGCGAGTCGTCGCTGGCGCAGCAACTCGACCTCGAAGCGTCGCGCAAGCCAGCGCGGTGCTTCCAGTACGATCGCAGCCGCGCCACCAACCAACCAGAAACCGCTCTGCCAGCCCCAGAAAAGCGCCGCTGCGCCCAGCAGGAATGGCGGCGTATTCACAGCGCGGCCAGGCCTTCCTGCACCCGCCCCGGCACCAGTTGCGTGAGCCAAGGCGGCGCCTCGACGATCGGCTTTTTGCTGATGCACAGCACCCGCAACACCGCGCCACGCGCGCGCAACTGGTCGATCAAGTCGGCGCGCGCCCGATCCCAGCCAAGCAAAACGCACACACCCCCGCTGAGGCCGGCGGCGCGCGCGGCAAGCGCCGCGGCCAGCACGGAAAACGGCTTGTCTTCACAAAGTTCGACCCCGGCCAGCACTTCGAGCAGGCTACCGGCCTGCAACTGGCCGCGCCCCGCGGTATAGGTGTAAGGCAGGGCGCCGACGAACATCAGGTCGAGCATGCATTCCTGGGTGTCGATGGTGCAGGCGAACGAGGCGGCCACAGCCACCGCTTCCTCGAATGCTTCCGCCTCGGAAGCGGCGGCGAAGGTATCGAGAATCAGGGCGTAACGTTCGAAATACTCATCCTGGTATTCGCGCACCACCGGATGCCCGAGGCGCGCGAAGCTTTTCCAATGCACTCGTTGCAAGGGGTCGCCGGGACGATAGTCGCGCAGGCCGATGAATTCCTCGGAATCCCCCACCGACGATGCCAGCGTCACCCCGCCTTGCTGATAGCGGCGACCGCCGGGCAGCGCCAGGGGCGGCAGCATGTAGCGGCGCGGCAGCACGATCAGGTTTTGCGCCAGTGCCACTGTCGCCAGGCCGCGTGCCAGGCCCAGTACCTCGTCGCAGCCGACACGGACACCGGTGAAATGCATGCGGCCGCGGCGCAGCGCTTGCGCCGACATGCGCACTTCGATAACGGCACCGGGCGCGAGCTTGCCGATGCCAGAAAGCGCTACGCGGCCGACGCGATTGCGCTCGATCAGGCGCAGCCAGCCGCGGTAGCTCGGCCACTTCATCGCCGCGCTGAACTGCGCATAGTCAGGCCGCGGATCGGCCAGTTCGTCGCGCAGGCTCAGGGATTGCGCCTCGGCTTGAGACAGGTTCTTGATCCGCAAGCGGTATTCGAAGCTCTCGCCGCTGGTCGCCGCGCGCGGCAGCATGCGCTCGACCGCGAAGCGGCCGCGACGCCAGCGCTGGCCGACAAGCGCAATGCCCAGCAGAACCACGAGGAAAGAAAACATCCGGTAGGCAGTGCTCTGGGTGGTATCGATACCGAACACACCGCTGAGAATCGCCGCTGCCAGTACCAGCATGCCGGCCGCGGTGAACGTGCGCTCCGACCAGTACGCCACCCCGGTAATGGCGTGATAAGCGCGAAACATCATTTTGCGCATCGCGTAAGCGGCGACCGAATCGACGCGCGCTCAGGCGGGTACCGGCAGGCGAGCCAGGATCTCGGCCACCACACCGGCGGCGGAAAGTCCGGAAAACTTCGCCTGCGGATCGAGCGCCAGGCGATGTGCCAGTACCGGTTGTGCCAGCGCGTGGACATGGTCCGGGGTGACGTATTCCATCCCGTCAACCAACGCCAGGGCCTGCGCGACGCGCGTCAGCGCAAGCGAGGCGCGCGGTCCGGCGCCCAGTTGCACGCCCGCCGCGCCGCGCGTGGCACGCGCCAGGTCAACCGCATAACGCGTGATCTCGTCGCTCATGCGTACTGCCTTGACTGCGCTACGCAGTGTGCGCACTTCATCCGGAGTGATCACCGGGCGCAGCGCATCGAGCGGGTGCGCACGCCCCTGCGCAGCGACGATCGCCACCTCTTCCTCCGCACTTACGTAGCCCAGCGACACGCGAATGGCGAAACGGTCCATCTGCGCCTCCGGCAGCGGATAGGTACCGCGGAACTCCACCGGGTTCTGCGTGGCAATCACAAAAAACAGATCGTCCAGGCGCGAGGTACGGCCCTCCACCGTGACCTGGGCCTCGGCCATCGCTTCAAGCAGGGCCGACTGGGTGCGCGGCGAGGCGCGGTTGATTTCGTCGGCCAGGAGGATCTGGGTGAAGATCGGGCCGGGGTGGAAATCGAAGCTCTGCGCCTGCGGATTGAATACCGATACACCGACAATATCCGAAGGCAGCAAATCCGGGGTGAACTGCACGCGGGTGAATTGCGCGCCCACGCTCAAGGCCAGCGCCTTGGCCAGGGTGGTCTTGCCGGTACCCGGGTTGTCCTCGATCAGCACATGCCCGCCGGCCAGAAACGCAGCCAGGATCAGGCGCACCGCCGCGCCCTGCCCCGACATCACGCTTTCGATGTTGGCAGCTATCCGGCCTGCCCCGCTGGTGTGGTCGCCGCCGCTTGCGCCTGTCACGCTGTC
>JAYTDE010000746.1:0-8154 GCA_043736195.1 Burkholderiales bacterium
GGCGCCGTCACAGGCTGTGCCAATGCATCGCGGTACGCCTTGAGCACTGCATTCATGCGCGTCTGCCAGCCCGCACCCTGGGCGCGAAACCAGTCCGCCACATCTGCATCAACCAGCAATGCGATCCGTTCCTTCCGCAAGGGCATCGGCAAACCGCGGTGCGCCACCGCATCCGCCCAATCTCCGGGCGCGGACCGTGGCGCCTCCTCGGTAAAGCGGATAATCGAATCAGGCATGGCTTTCAACTTTGCCCAATCAGTCTTGCCCTTTGCGATTTTGGTAGCGAGGCCGCCACGCCTTGTAATCATGATTGCCCGCCTTCCGTGTGGAAATAAAGTACGCGATTTCGGCATCGTTGCCAAAGGAGGCTGGCGGAATTCAACCTACCGCGATCGCCTCGATCTCTACCCGCGCGCCACCCACCAGGCCGGCCGCCTGAAAGGTGGTACGTGCCGGCGGGTCGTGTGGAAAGTATTCGCTGAACACCTGGTTCATCGCCATCAGTTCGCCCAGGTCGGCCAGGTAGATGGTGACCTTGGCCACCTTCTCCAGCGAAGACCCGGCCGCCTCGAGCACTGCCTTCAAGTTCTCGCAGACCTGGCGTGTCTCGGGTCCGATGCCGCCGGCGATCAGGCGCCCGCTGCGTGGCTCCATTCCCAATTGCCCCGAGGCGAACACCCAGTCGCCCACCTTGATCGCCTGCGACAGCGGGACGCGCGCCGGTGGCACGCGATCGGTGTGTACTACTTGTCGTTGCATGCCTGTCTCCTCTGTGTGGTGGTGGAACGGGGCGGCAGCGCAACTCAAGCCGCGGCGCGCGTTTGCAGCGACGCGCACAACGCAAGCCGCGCCGCCAGCACGCCGGCGCCAGGCGCACCACCTTCATGCGCGATTGTCGCGACTCTTCATCTCGACCACGGCACGGCCGCGGTTGATGCGGCCCAGCGGCTTGTGCTCATCCAGTGAGTTTCCGGTGACATCGAATGCCGGAAAGACCGCCGGGTCGTCGCAATCGTCGGCAATCGAGCGCGGCGGAATCGTCAGACGGCCCACCAGATAATCGCGGGCACCAGCCTTATCCCAGTCGAGCGTGCAATCTTCCACCCATTCCCAGGCATCGTATGTTTTCCCGCCAAGTTTCATCGTCGCGGCGTCGAGAAATTGCAACCTGAAATTGAAGGTCACCGGCTGCCCCTGCTCATTGACCCAGCGCTTGACATCGTCCTGCAGGTAATCGGGACCGGCGTTCGCCGGCCGCGGCTCGAGTTTCTCGCCGCCGCATGGCATCGCGATGTACTTGATCGCGTCATGCTCGCCATGGCGGAAAGCGGTACCGCTCCAGTAGCCGGTCTGGCGCAGGTTGTTGACCTTTTTGCGCGTCACCTTGATGGCCTGGAAAAGCGTCTTGACCGACTCGGGAATGCGCAGCAGGGTGCGCACGCTGACGGCCTGCCGCAGGCGCGACCACATGTATTTCCGTGCTTCGTCGCTCGCCTTGCCGGCGCGCACGCCTTTGATCAACGATACGGTGAACACGAAATTGAAGGCCTTAAGCGAAGGAATCGGAAAGATTACGGCGCTGTTCATCGAGAAATCCTGACGCTTGCCGTTTCCCAAGTCGACCGAAAAAGACAAGGCGCGCTCGTCGGCCTTGGTGTCGCTGCCGGGTTCGGACAGGCCGTTGGCGGAGCGCGCGCGCGCCGGGTAGCGGCCGGGCGTCCTGTACATGCCCTTCTTGAGCTTGGCGATCATCTCGGGCGAGGCATCGGGATTCTTGGCCGCGACATCGAATACCTCGAATTCGGCATTCATGCAGGTGAGACCCTTGGCATGGGTGCCGCGATGCAGTTTGCCGGTCTTCTGGTTGCGGTTGATGTGCTGCAGATGGCCGATCTTTATCACCAGCGCGTCGATTAGAATTTTCTCCTCGGCCGCGCTGTCGTTTTCGTAGCGTTCGAATTCACTTGAAATGTCTGCAACGGAACTCATGTCTCCCCCCCTCAGGCAGGCCGGCGGCCCGCCGACTAACCACGCAAGAGGCAGCACCTGCCCGAAGCTTGCCATCCAGTTGACGATAGCGTAGCCTAGTTCACTGTTGTCCCGTCATCAATAAGAATTTTTCAAAGAGGAATGAACATGTCAGATACGCCAAGCGCCGCGGCGACGCCGGCAGCCCCATATCAGCACGAAGTCGCGGTACAGAGCCCGCTGACGCTGATCATGAAGATCAAGTCACCGGCCGACTATGTGCAACTGAACACCATGCTGACCGCGCTTCAGGCGGCGCCACCCGAGCACAACAAGGTATGGGCTGCGCTCGAACTCCTAAAGACTGTCCATTTCGCGCGTTTCGTGTTTATGGAGAACAACACGAGACTGGCCGTCATCACCACCTACGACGGCAAGTTCGAAGATTATATTGCCGACTTCACGCGGGTGATCGGCGACATATTCAACCGGCTTCTGGCCCACATGGAAGATGCTCCGCCGCTGCCAGTACAGGATCACCCGAAGGAATTCCTCAAATACGTGTTCGACAACGACCTGCGCGGCATGCCGCCGTTTTACAGTGCCTACCCCAAGGCCACGGTAACGGACATCCACGCAGCGTTTGCGGCACAGAAAGAGTTCGAAGGGGGTTAGGGCTCCGGGATGAGCCGCATCGGCTTGTCTGGCACTTGCCAGCGACCACGCGCGACGCGCGCGTGGCGCGGTACGTCACTCTTGGCCTGAACAGGAGAATCTTCAATGGACCCCTCGACGCTTTCCGATACGCAAGCCTTCATCTTGCACACCTACTGGCCGTGTGCGCTGCGCACCTTCGTGCTCCAGGTGCAGAATCCGGACGCTGCGCGACGTTTCCTGGGCAGCCTGGTCAACGGCGATGCTTCGGCGCCGCAACTGGCGACGGCGGACCAGTGGCAGCAGAAACAACACAAATACCGCGTCAATGTGGGCATCACCCACGCCGGCCTGAAGGCGCTCGAACTTCCAGAATCATCGCTGGACAGCTTTCCGCAGGAGTTCATCGAAGGAGCCCTGGCCCGCGCCGCCGTCATTGGCGACACCGAAGAGAGCGCGCCGGAACACTGGCAGGCACCATTCGCCGGCCAGGGTGTGCACATTCTGTTGTTCCTCTTCATCACTGACACGCAAAACACCAAAGAGACGATTGATTCGCAAGCCGCCCAGTTGCGCCGGCTCTACAGCGACAGCGGAGCGTGCCGCGAGCTTTCGGTGTGCGAGGCAGATTCGCTGCCGCATAACGTCGCGCATTTTGGCTACAACGACGGCTTTGCGCAGCCGACCATCGCAGGTGGGCCACCGGCGCCTCCGATACCGTGGCGGGGGCCGGAGCCGGGACCTAAGGAGATCGTGGACATCCTTCCGAAGGTGTCGCCCGGCGAATTCCTGCTCGATCCCAAGTACCCGATGCTCGATAAAGTACCGACCCCTGATGAGTTGTGCAAAAACGGCAGCTACGCCGCATTTCGCATCCTGGAGCAGGATTGCCATGGGTTCGAAGCGTTTCTGGAGAAGCAAGCCAAAGAAACCGGTCGCGACAAGGAATGGATTGCCGCGAAACTCTGCGGTCGCTGGCGCAGCGGCGCACCGCTGACCCTGTTTCCGGACGCTGACGACCCGCGACCCGGCGCAACAAGTGTGGAGCGCTGCAACAGCTTCGATTACGTCAAGACCGACAAATTCAGCCCGAGCGAGGATTACGACGACAGCCGCGGCACACTCTGTCCGATCGGTTCGCACATCCGCCGCATGAACCCGCGCCATGCCGATGTCGCCAACAACAGCGGCTTGACGCACCGCATCGTCCGCCGCGGGCTGCCGTATGGACCTGCCTACGACAAAGACAAGCCGGACGACGGCATCGCACGCGGCTTGATGGGCCTGTTCATCGGCGCGAGCCTGAAGAACCAGTTCGAATTCCTGATGGCTCACTGGGCCAATGACGGCGGTTTCGCCGGGATCGGACAAACCAAGGACCCGATACTCGGCGCCAACAACCCGGCGGACTCCAAGTTTGTGATCCCCGTCGCGGGTCGGAAGCCGGTCGTGTTGCGCGGATTTTCGCGCTTCGTCAGAACGCGCGGCAGCGCTTATTGCTTCCTGCCCAGCGTGACCGCGCTGAAATGTCTCGCCGGGCTGCCACCGCCACCAGCGTAGCGCACTGCGTCAGCGGCATTGCCGCTGACGCCAAGCCGCGCCGGCTTAAGCCGCGACCTGCGGCAATTCGCGCACCCGCGCAGCGTCGCCCTCCAGGCCGGACAATTCGAACTGCGCGAGGGCTTTCTGGTAGTGCATGGCGGCACCCGAATGGTCGCCGCGCGCGCGGCCGAGGTCGCCGAACACGCAATGGGTGCGCGCCACCTCCAGGCGCGAATCGCCCTCTTCGAACAAGCGCATGCTCTCCTCCAGATGGCTTTGCGCCACGTCCCACGCGGGCGGTTCCAGCCGCGTCAGCGCCTGCGCCCAGGTGCGCTCGGCCAGCGCCACGCCATAGATGCCGCCGACGTTCTTGGCGAACGCCACCGCGATCGGCGCCAGTCGCAAAGCCTCTTCAACCCGCCCTGCATTCAGGGCCATTTCCGCTTCGGCAGCGGCCAGCCAGTCGGCCGCGACCACCTGGCCACCCAGGCCTGCGATGATCGCCTTGCCTTTCGCCATGCTGGCCGCCGCCGCCGCATGCTCGCCTAAGCGACTCTCGGCCCAGGCCTTGAAGCCGTAGCCCAGGCTGGTCCATAGCTGTTCACCGGCACTTTCGGAGACCGCCACCACTGCATCGCTGGCTTCCAGCATTCTTGCAGCATCGCCGCTGGCGATGAAGATCGCCGCGTGCAGGCAATGCGCCACGCTGACCGCGGTGGCGCTATGCAGATTGCTGGCCCGCGCCAACCCGGCCTGGGCTTCGGCGATGCCCTGCGCATAGTCGCCGCGAATCGCGCGCGCCGCCGCCAGGAACTCAACCGTTGCGACCCAGTCATACCAGTTGGCCAGTTTTTGCAGAGGCGCGACCGCCTGTGCCAGCAGCGGCTGGGCCTGCCCCCAGCGCCCCTGCATGCACAGCGCACGCCCGATCACGCTCGACGGCAGGGCCATCAAATCGGCGTCGCCGATTTCCTGCGCCACCGCCAGCACCTGCCTGAAGTAGCCGATCGCGTCCTTGTGCTCACCGCGCATGAAATGGATGCGCCCGAGCCAGTACTGCACGCGGGTCAGGCGCAGGCGATTGGCCGTCGTGCTGTCGGCTTGCTGCAGTTGCAGGGCGATCGACTCGGCCTCTTTCAGGCGTTCATGCGTCCGCGCCGGGTTGACCGCGAAGGAGACGCTGGCCAGCCGCCAGGTAACGTCCACCTGCCGCTCGCACTGTTCCACGCTCGCAGGCATGTTCGAAAGCGCCTTGAGCGCCTTCGAAAAATAGGAGCCGGCCTCGGCGAAGGCGAAGAAGCGCGCCGCCGCGTCACCGGCATTGACCAGGTGGTCCAGCGCCTGGACCCATGACTCGCTCTTGAAGAAATGTTCGCCGATGATCCCCTGCACCTCGCCCAGGCGCCCGGAGAAGATCGCCAGCATCGCCTCCCCGACCCGGCGGTGCAGGTCGCGTCGACGCGGCGACAGCAGGCTTTGATACGCCACTTCCTGGGTCAGCGCGTGCTTGAAGGTGAATTCGGTTTCGGGTTGCAGCAAGCGTTCCCGGATCAACTCTTCACGCGACAGGTGCGTCAGGTCCGCTTCAACGCTAGGGTTGTTCTCGGCGATGTGCAGCAACACACGGTAGAGGAACATGCGGCCGATCACCGCAGCCTGCTGCACCAGCCATTTGGTCTCATCCGGCAGTGCGTCCAGCCGCGCCATCAACACACCCTGCACGGTATCGGGCACGCTCACGGTTTCGCACAGCGGCGTGGCCACCCAGCCGGCATCGCTGCGGATCAAGGCGCCGCGCTCGATCAGCACACGGATCACCTCTTCGACAAAGAAGGGATTGCCCTCGGCCTTGCGCAGGATGATGTCCTTGAGCACCACGGGGATCGCGGCGGTGGACAACAATTGCTCGATCATGCGCAGGCAGGACGCTTCGCTCAGTCGCGTCAGGGGCACGTCGAGGAGCAGATGCGCGTACTTCTCCTCGATGGAAGTGCGCAGTTTGGTTTTGCTTGATGGTTCATCCGCCTTCGAGCGCCGCATGCCGACGAAGGCCAGCGGCATCCGACCGGCCATCGGCAGCATGGCTTCGATCAGTTCCAGCGACGCGGCATCCGCCCAATGCAGGTCTTCGACGATCAACATGGTCGGGCGCTCGCGCGCCAGCCGCTTGAAGATGATCTTGATCAGCGCATGAATCCGGCCGCGCAATACCTCAGCCGGAAACGCGGCCAGCGCTTCCTCGTCCGCGGGCGACAGATGCATGCCCAGGAGGCTGGCGAAAACGGCACGCGCCTCGCCGGCTTCAGGCAACAACTGGTCGATCGCCGCATCGAGCCGGGCCCGCGCCGCCGCTTCGGAGTCGTCGTCGTTGATATGCGCGAAGCGCCGCAGCATATCGATGAACGGGCCGTAGGCGAGCGAGGTGGTGTGCGCGAAGGCGCGCCCCTCGACTAAGCGGATGTCGGCGCTGAGCGACTTGCGCCACTCCGCGAGCAGGCGCGACTTGCCGATGCCCGCTTCGCCATTGATGCTGACAATCCGTCCGCGGCCGGCTTCAAGCGCCGCGCCGACTTCGAGCAGCGCTTTCAGTTCTTCCTCGCGTCCGGCAAAGGCCGAACCGAGATCGGACAGCCCGCGGGATTTCTCCGGCAGCAACTTCGCGCGCTGCAACTCATAGACCGCGAGCGGCTCCTTCTTGCCCCTGACGCTGATCGGCTCAAGCTCCGTATACGCAAAGGCCTCGCGCGTCAGGCGATAGGTGTCACGACTGACCAGGATTTGCTCAGGCGCGGCGGCGGCCTGCAGGCGCGCGGTGGTGTTGACGGTGTCGCCGGTGACCGCATAGGCGCCGGCCAGATCGCCGGTGACCACCGTGCCGGTGTTGACCCCGATATGCAGCGACAGCCCCTGGCCCAGGCGCTCCGCCCAGCGGGCGTTGATCTGCTCCATGCGCGAACGCATGGCGAGCGCGGCGCGCAGCGCGCGATCGGGGTCGTCTTCATGGGCGATCGGCGCACCGAAGATCGACATCACGGCGTCGCCCACGAATTTCTCGACAAAGCCTTCGTACTGGTAGACCACGCCCGCCATTTCGGCGAACAGGTCGTTCTGGAAGGCGCGGACGGTTTCCGCATCGACCCGTTCGCCCAATGCAGTAAAGCCGGACAGATCAGCGTAGAGGATGGTCACCTGCTTGCGTTCACCTTCGCTGCGGCGCGCCGCGGCGCGTGCCTTTTCCGCCAGGGTCTGCGGCATGAAACGCGTCAGCCGCTCGGCCGAGGTCGCGGCAGCGGCCGGCTGCGCCCGCAGGGCCGCGATCTTGTCGCGCAGGGTCGCGATCACCGAATCGACCATTGCGTCGCCCAACACCGCGCGCACCGATTCCTGCGCGACGATCGCCGCCTCAAGCTGGCTTACTTGTTCATTCGGGTCGGACATACGCTTCCATTGTGCTGAATTGGCACGGACTGTAGCCTAAAACGAGGCCGCCGGGAGCACAGTGACCAGTGACAAACAGGCGCGCCGGCGACGCCACGATCGTTGCAGCGCGCACCCCGCTCAATTCACTGCATGCAACAAGCCGCGCACGCGGGAAGCATCGCCCTCCAACCCGGACAATTCGAACTGCGCGAGGGCTTTCCGGTAGTGCGGAGCGGCACCGGCATGGTCGCCACGCGCGCGGCGCAGGTCGCCGCATACGCAATCGGTGCGCGCCACCTCGAGGCGCGAGTCGCCCTCTTCGAACAATCGCATGCTCTCGGCCAGATGCGTGAGCGCCTCGTCCCACCACGGCGGTTCGAGCCTGGCGAGCGCCTGCGCCCAGGTGCGTTCGGCGAGTGCCACGCCGTAGATGCCGCCGGCTTTCCGGCCGAATGCCACCGCCGCCGGCGCCAGCCGCAATGCGTCCTCCACCCGCCCGGCATTCAAGGCGATTTCGGCTTCGGCAGCCGCCAGCCAGTCGGCCGCCACCACCTGCCCGCCGAGGCCCTC
>JAYTDE010000747.1:0-4376 GCA_043736195.1 Burkholderiales bacterium
ACCGCGCAGCCAGCCTGCGTGGAAATACACAGTGTTCCACGCTCTTCCTCGGGAATAAACACCGCCTCGATGGCATTGCCGTTCCCCACATCAAACAGCCATTTGCGCGTGCCATCGCCGGCGATCCTGTCGCTGATCAACGGCGGCGCGACGATTTCCGCATCACGCACAAGGCCAGCCCGCAGACTTGCGGCAAGATTGGTCATGCTGCCGAAATCACCCGCGCAATTCCGGTGCAGCCATTTCTTGACCTGCTGCGCACGAAATCCCTTTTCGCCGCGCGCAGCGAACCACGCCGCCAGGGCGGCATCGTCAAGATCCAGCAGGTTGGTGCGCATCGATCGAATTGCGGCTATCGTGAATAAACGTTGAGCGCAGGGAAAAAGTAGGCGATCTCATCGCGCGCCGTATCCGCCGCGTCGGAGCCATGCACTGCGTTGGCATCGATCGAGTCGGCGAAATCGGCACGGATGGTACCCGCAGCGGCTTTCTTCGGATCCGTAGCGCCCATCAGGTCGCGATTCCGCAGGATCGCGTTCTCACCTTCGAGCACCTGCACCATCACCGGGCCGGAAATCATGAAACCAACCAGATCCTTGAAAAACGGCCGCTCGCGATGCACCGCATAAAAACCCTCAGCTTCTGCCCGGGACAACTGCGTCATGCGCGCCGCGATCACCTTCAATCCGGCATCTTCAAAGCGCTGGTAGATCTTCCCGATCACGTTCTTGGCAACTGCGTCAGGCTTGATTATTGAGAGGGTTCGCTCAATGGGCATATCGAAAAACTCCAAATAAATTAAGGTTTTGTGTTGTGTAAGTTAATCCAAAATTATACCAAACCGCAGCCATTATCGCGGCAAGCACGGTCTTCCAGGATGCGATTCAAACTGAGTGGGGGCGGCGCGCCGACCAAGGGCCTTGCATTCGCCGGACGACACCAATCGGATAGCTGGCGCTGCCCGTCACATCAGTTTGAATCGCGCCCGATTTCCAGCTTTCAGTCAATGCTGCCCCGCATTGCTTCAGACGCGTCGGGGCAAGGCGTCAGTGGCGACGCGGCGACGCCTGAACCTCAAGCAACAGCACGGCCTTGCGCCGCACTACCGCAAAGCCCTCGTGTAACCACTCCAGCCGTGTATCGTTGCTGCTGTCGGCGATCGCTTTCTGCAGTGCCGCCAGACGAGCTGATGTTGGCGCCCGCGCCCCCGCGCGCGCCAACCAGCGACGCAGCAGGTTGGCTTGGCGATCGCCGGCCAGAAGGGCTAGTCTCTGACAATCCAGCCCTGCTTCAAGCGCCATCGTTTCGAGATCCATGTCGGCAAGCACATCAAGCAAGCCGGCAGCCTGCGCCTGCAGGCGAGCGGCACGCGCCAGCAGACGGCCTGGCGCGGGAAAGGCTTCGGCGATGACCGGCATAACCCGCTGCCTCAAGTAATTGCGGCGCAGGCTGCAGTCGCGATTGCTTTCATCCTCGACCCAGTGCAACCCGGCATCGACGGCGTATGCGGCCATTTGCGCATGATCGATCGACAGCAACGGTCGCCAGTACGCTGGTGTGCCGCCACGTACGGTAAACGAACCGATGGTGGCCATCGCCGCAAGCCCCTTGGGCCCTGCGCCACGGAGCAGTTGCAGAAGCACCGTTTCGGCCTGATCGTCCGCGTGATGCGCAAGGGCCACCACATCGGCCTGGATGGCCCGAAAAATCGCATAACGGGCTGTGCGCGCCTCCTCCTCCCGGCTTCGCCGCGCTTGATGTTCGATTCGCACCCTGACGATCTCAAGACCGATTTGCAATCGATCACACACGGCCGCGCAGTGCCGGCTCCAGGCGTCCGCATTCACCGACAAGCCATGGTGCACATGAATGGCCGAAACAGCTACTGAGCCACCAGCGGCTTCAAGGGCCAGTAATTCGAGCAGCACCGAGGAATCCAGCCCGCCGGAATACCCTACACAAACGCGTGGCATCACATTTCCGGTGATCCGCGCCAATTCGCCAATACCTGCACGCAAAACCGTGCGCAGGTATGCGAGCCGATCAGGCCGTGACTTCCTCAAACCTGCCGTAACGCATGATGCGTTGATAACGCGATTCGAGAAGAGTCTCGATCGGCACATCGCCAATTTGGCGCAAGGCGTCGGCCAGTGCCTTTTTGACATTGCCGGCAGCCGCGACACTGTCGCGATGGGCCCCGCCTGGTGGTTCCGGAATCACCTTGTCGATCAATCCAAACGTCTTCAGTCGAGACGCCGTGATACCGAGAATTTCCGCTGCTTCCGGCGCCTTGTCTGCGCTCTTCCACAGAATGGATGCGCAGCCTTCAGGCGAAATCACCGAGTAGGTCGCATATTGCAACATCATCACTACGTCGCCGACCGCGATGGCCAAGGCACCGCCGGACCCGCCCTCGCCGATTACAGTGGTGACAACCGGAACCCGCAACTCGGCCATTGCGTACAAATTCTTGCCAATCGCTTCCGACTGGCCGCGCTCTTCCGCCCCGACGCCCGGATAGGCCCCGGGGGTATCGACAAACGTGAATAGCGGCAATCCGAACTTCTCGGCAATGCGCATCAGGCGCAAGGCCTTGCGATAGCCTTCGGGTCGCGGCATGCCGAAGTTGCGGCGCGCGCGCTCCTTGACGTCGCGCCCCTTCTGATGGCCGATCACGACGCAAGCCCGGCCGTTGAGTCTGGCGAGCCCGCCTACAATCGCCTGATCGTCGGCATAAGCCCGATCGCCATGCAGTTCCTCGAACCCTGTGAATGCGGTCCCGATGTAGTCGAGCGAGTAGGGCCGTTTTGGGTGGCGCGCAACCTGGGCAACTTGCCAAGGCGTGAGCGCGGCGTAAATTTCCTTGATCAGTGCCTGGCTCTTTTTCTTGAGACGTTCGATTTCTTCCGATATGTCGACAGCGGATCCGTCCTGTACATATCGCAATTCCTCGATCTTCTCCTCGAGTTCGGCCAGCGGTTGCTCGAACTCGAGAAAGTTCGTTTTGCTCATTTCAGGACTCCACCGGCACAGGATCGAGGCTGCGCCACATGTACCAGGTGCCTACCGAGCGCCACGGCGCCCAGTTTTCACCGACTTCACGTAGTTCGCTGCGGGTCACAGGGTCGCCTGAAAAGTAAAGCTGACTGACCGCCTTTTGCAACCCGAGATCGTCCACCGGCAGTACATCGGGGCGCATCAGATTGAAAATCAGGAACATCTCGGCGGTCCAGCGCCCGACCCCGCGAATTCCGGTAAGCGCACTCATCACAGCTTCATCATCGAGTGAATGCCAGTCTTCATGCCGCATACCGCCCTGCCTGAAATGTCCCGCAAGATCCTGGATGTACTCTGCCTTGCGCTGCGACAGGCCGCATGTACGCAAGCGTTCGATCGGCACCCGCGCGACACGCACCGGGGTGAAGTCGGGAATGATTGCCAGCAGGCGCTCCCATGTGGCCTGCGCGGAGCCTACAGAAATCTGCTGACCGACGATTGAACGCGCAAGAGTGACGAACGGATCGCCGCGCGTAGTCAGGCAAAGGCCGGGGTACTTCGGGATGATGCGGCGCAATACGCGGTCGCATTTGACCAATTCACGCAGCGCTTGATCCCAGTATTCGGGCCTGCCCGAGTGCGGACGCATCACCTCGCCCTCATTCGACGCACCGCAGCGGAAGGTTCATCAGAAGGTTCTGCGGCTTCATGCGTACGTTGTCATCTTGATCCATCGCCAGCGCCAGATAGCACGGTGAGCCACGGGCCGCGTCGAGCAAAGCTGTCTCGTCATCAAAATGCATTTTCATCATGCACAAAAGCCGGCGACGCGAGGCGTCATCGAGTACAACACCATTATAAATCTCATTGAGGGCGGAGGTTGCCGCACTATCGAGGCCGATATACCAGTGCATGCGCGCAGCCTCGATCTGACGCACCGGCTCTACGCGCACGCTGATCGCGTGGAAGTGCGCGACCCAGGCTTCGATCACCCGACACAAGGCGGTTAGTCCGGGGCGGCCGAAATTAATGCGGATCGCCGTATCGTGGCGCTCATCGCGCGCCCAGTAAATGGCGGAATTCTCGGTGTCGATGACATCCAGTTCCACCGACCGCAAGGGAGTCTGCGCGTCGGCGATCAGCCGTCCCAGATTGCCATACCGAGTACCATTGCGCGCCGCCTGTGCCTGTATTTCCACCGTCTCCAGGTCAGCCAGAAGGACCTGTCCATCCGCTACGTGGGCACGCTGCTCGCGGAACATCAGTTCCGCCGCGCGCGCCATCAGGCCGTCTTCGCACTTGTCGAGAATATTGCGCAAGATCATCTGTGCCAGTTGATCGGCGAACAAGGGCGGAAAGCCGCTGCCGCCGAAATCCCG